>JAEUUY010000027.1 GCA_016787225.1 Chitinophagales bacterium | reverse complement strand
AGGTGATAAATTTTTCTAGTGCCTCTTCTCCCATCTCTCCTACACGCTTTACACCACGTAGCATTCTACTACCCAGCGAGCCTATATTGGCTACGATATTCTCTACTGCTGCTATACCGCCTGTAAAAAACGCCTCTAGGAAAATGCTAACGACCCAACCTATAAAATATCCACAAAAATAAGCAACTGGTATGAATTTATTTAGTTTAATTTTAGATATATCTCCATTTTTTATCTGACCCCATACCGAGCGTAAAAAAGATTGTCCCTTTTCTATCAGCAGATCGAAATAAGCTCCTATATCTAGCTTTGATTTCATCTCGAGTAAATTTTCTATTTGTTCTACGATATAGCGTACTTTGGTATTATCCAGATCCTTTACATAGGCAGCGGTATAGCATAGCATACCTATAAGCTCTAAAAGCCCTATAAGTGCATCTAATACTGCATTGACTAGGCCACATAGATAAGCCACCACCATTTGAGGAACCATTTTAAGTACTTCCCAATATACTTCTATGATCTGTGCTATTCTTTTTCGTACAGACAGAATAATGTTCTGGAGTTTCTCCCAGCTATTCTTTATTTTGAGATATAAACCTTTAGAGAATATTTTGTTTTCTTCTAGTAAGGCTATAAAAGCATCGCCATTTTTCTGCCCATCATCAATTATAGAATCGAAGTAATTAAATATCTTTGATTTTATCCTTTGAATTTCCTTTTCCGGAAGCTTCGGCACTTCTTTATCTAATCCTAAGGTTTGAATAAGATGGCCTTTATAATCAGTATGATTGGGATTCCATACCGATTCATCTATTTTGAATCGTTCGATAAAATTAGGAAGCAGGTCTTCAAAAACATATCCTACAGATTCTAGGGCTATGGTCTCCAATACTTCTTTAGCATTGAGAATAGCCTTTATTAAGTGAAAAAGAAAAAAACCTTTGTTTTCTTGCTTCAAAACTTCTTTATTGATAAGGTTTTTTATAAGGCCAGATGATAAGTTTACTTTTTTACCCTCTGCTGTCCTCAATATATCCGCAAATGGGATCGTATTTTTATCTTTTGTAACATCCGAACTAGCTTTTACTAGCATGACACTTCCTCCTATATTGTGCTTATCATTAATTTCTAGAAATACATGAATTTCTTTTAGATTAAGGCTTTTTTTATTTCTATACATATCCAGAAGTAAGGCTCCATCCGAGCAGATATACATAGATATTTTTATATCATTTTTAGTAAAACTGGTTTTATATGGGTTTGCTCCCTGTATCAAGACTTCATCTTTTGTTCCACCATATAGTACGTCAGAATCAGCATATACTTGAAAACTTGAATTGTTGATCCATCTCTTGAAACCATTGGTCAGAAGATCTTTCTCAAAACTCGGCACTGGATTATCTTTCAGAATATCTTCATGCGGATTAAACTGTGGTTTAGAAGGAATATCGATTGGCATAACTCTTCATTTATTATTTTTTTAATAAATGAGTTCCTAAAAGACCTCATAGAATGTCTATGAAGTCTTTTAGATTAAACTCACTTTTCATGTCTTGGTACTCTACCCTTAATCCACCTTCACCTCTAAATTAGGTAAGGTAGTAGTATCTGCTTCAAAGCCTTGACTCTGATGTTGAGCGCATGTTTGCATACAAGGCAGCCCGGAAGTATTGAGTGCTATAGTATCTGCCTGAATTACAGTCAGTGTACTCGGCACACGGCTTTCCCACTCTTCGGCTATGATACTAGCCGGTTGTCTCAATTCATCCACAATCGATAGGAACAGAGGATCTCCTATGACAGGAGGTTGAGAACCCATCCATACCTGACCTGTAGCCAGATACCAATTGACCACTTCTTCGAATCCCGGTCTCACAGTTACGAATACCCGCGCCATACCACTTTGAAGGAATTTCGTGAAAAGTTTATCACTGGTTTCTTGTTTGTACAGATCATCCCATTTGCCCTTGGCTGCCCAGTAGAATGGATAGAATTGATAACCCATAATTTCCCATTCAAAGGCCTGCTCCAAAAATTTCACCTTTGATGCATAATCCTCCAGAGATTTATTCTGCATGACACCATGCTCTGCTATACTGGTACCTCCTACGAAACTATCGGTGAGAAAATTATTCTCTAGCAAATAGGCCATACAGTTTTTTCTCAATACCATTTGCTCTATTTCACGATAATACATAGAATTGGTTTGGCGGGCTTCGGCTTGCTGAACTTGAATGGCTGCGAGTTTTTCTTCATAGATTTTCAACTTTTCATTGTATCCTTGCATCATTTGACTATAGGCCTTGCTTTGCCATTCCATATAGAGTTTGTCTGTACGCTCAAATACGGCTGTGACATTAAGCGCAAAACTTCCCATATCCCATGTAGTCAATCCTATAGATATATTGTCTAAGTTTTGCTGTTCATCTCTGTAATAATAGAAAGTACCTGATTTTATATTTGACTCATTGCCTAGTAACCAGTGCCCCGCTTTTACAAAAGATTGAGACACCCACGACTGGCGCAGAAATTAGTGCAACGGTTTCTGTGCCTGTAGCAAATAACAAAATGAAAAGGCACAGACATCACTTCGTTTATGTCTGTAAAAGAGAAATAATAATTTTAAATATTACTTTCATATGGAAATAAATTATAGTCAATTAACAAAAGATATGTTGGAAGCAGCCAAAGGAGTTCTAACAACTCAATGGAAAGAAGTAAAACCCTTTGCTGAAAAGGAAATGAAATCTTTTGCTGAGAATATTAAACTCATAGCCAAACTTAAAGCAGAAGGTAAAATAACTGAAGAGCAAGCTCTTCTATATCTCGATATACAAAAAAGCACTATGCGAGTAGTACTGCTAACTATAGAAGGGCTAGGAATTCTCGCTGTAGAAAACGCTATCAATGAAGCCATTAATGCCATCAAATCAACTGTGAATAAAGCTATTGGGTGGGAGATATTGTAGAGAAGTTTGTAATATCGCATAGACCAAAGACCTTATTATTCAATGTATTCCCTTTTTTATGTGCATTTAGGGCTTGCTGCGACATCGATTCATACACGCAGATGATTCAGCACCATAGGCTCATGGTAAAATAGATAACTTCTCTCCCCTTCATTTCTCTCGTATACCCTATTTTTATGGCTTGATGATAAAATTAATACCCTATTTTTTCGTTAGCTAGCGTGGTTCGGTTTTTACTATATATATTTTTATTTACCAGCTCCTCTGAATTGGTCTGTCAGATTGGGGTCATTAAAGGCAAGGTGATAGATGCTAAAACCAAGAAACCCCTTGTAGGTGCTATTATTTCCCTAGGTAATGATGATGTCACTAAAACTACCACAGACTCTAGTGGAAAATTTGAAATCAGTATAGCTAACTATCAAAATGAAACGATATATGTGAGCTATGAGGGTTATAAGCTGATAGAGAAAAAAGTTTCTCTCAAACCGAATGAAACGAGAACGATAAACTTTGAGATGTCGAGCTATTCTATTAAGCTCAGAGAGACAAAAATTACCTCTAAACGCAATAAGGAGAGAAGTAAAGATGAACTAGTCACAGAAATAGAAGTCAACACCGAGCAGACCAATCCTTCAGGAAATATTGAGAATGTGTTGAAATTTCAAGGAATGGGCGTAGGAGGCAATAATGAACTGGGAAGTCAATTTTCTGTACGAGGTGGTAGTTTTGACGAAAATCTCCTCTATGTCAATGACTTTGAAGTATACAGACCGCTCCTTATACGCAATGCGCAGCAGGAAGGTCTTAGCTTCGCTAATAGTCAACTCGTTCAGAATATGAAATTCTCTTCTGGTGGGTTTTCTCCTGAATACGGAGATAAATTGAGTTCTGTTCTCGATATTCAATACAAGAAACCAAAAAATTGGGCAGGATCACTAGAAGCTGGACTACTCGGTGTCAATGGGCATATAGAAGGCTCTCTTTTTGATAAAAAATTAAATATACTGACAGGAATACGATATCGAAACAATGCCTATTTGCTAGGCAGTCAGGAAACCAAAGGACAATATACTCCCGAGTTTCTAGACATACAGAGCAATTTACATTTTCAACCCTCTAGCAAGCTAGACTTCGAGTCACTTTCGGTTATTTCATTTAATAAATTCAGTATCATACCGAGTGACCGTGAGACTAATTTCGGCTTAGCTAATTTTGCGCTTACCTATCGTGTAGCCTACTCTGGTCAGGAAATAGATCGTTATCAAAATTGGATGCAGGCGAATTCTATTACCTTCAAACCAAATCCGAATTTAAAAATTAAACTAGCTGGAGCCTATTATCATATCGATGAAAAGCAATATTTCGATATCACAGGACAATATGCTATTGGTGAAATAGAGACAGACGTCAATTCTAGCAATTATCAAGGATTCAAAAATGTATTCGGCAGTGGTACCTTTCAAAACTGGGGCAGAGAGAGTTATCAGGCAAATTTAATGCATGGTCATTTGAGTTTGGCAGCTCTACTAGGAAAACATACTCTAAAACTAGGAGTTAAGGTTAAAAATGAAGAATTTCAAATGCGTTTGAGTTCATGGGATAGACTGGATAGTGCGGGGTATAATATTCCAAGTAATTCCAATCAGGTCTTACTTCTCAATCCTATTCGAGCAGATTATCAGTTCACCGGCCAACGACTGGAATTCTATCTTCAAGACCAGTGGACCATCCAAATATCTGATAAAAAAAGCTTCAGTATTCTAGGAGGTATCAGAGGAAATTATTGGAGTATCAATAAAGAATTCTTCGTGAGTCCACGACTTCAAATGATCTATAAAACCAATCCTAAAACATCATTTTACGCTGCCGTGGGCTCCTATAACCAGACCCCGTTTATTAGAGAAATGATCAATGAAAGAGGACAATTAATCACCAATGTCAAATCTCAGAAATCGCTACACTACATAGCTGGTGTAGATGTTATCATGAGAATACTTAAGCGACCATTTAAATTTACTACCGAAGCGTATTATAAACATATGTGGGACGTCAATACTTATCAGTACAACAATGTCTTGGTGCGTTATGCTGCGAAAAATAACGTCATAGCTTATGCACGTGGTATTGATTTGAGATTACAGGGTGAATTTGTAAAAGATGCTGAAAGTTGGATTAACATTGGTATTCTGGATACAAGAGAATTTAATGGGGCAAATGTATTTATGAAATACAGAGATACCACAGGAAAAGAAGTTTATGACAAACGTTATGCCCAGGGAGGAGTGCGAGACTCTTTTTTAGAAACCCAAGGATATATTCAGCGACCAAACAATCAATTCCTAATGGTGAATATTTTCTTTCAAGATTATATACCACAGTTGCCGAGTTTCAAGGTCAACCTATCCTTAACCTTAGCGTCAGGACTACCTTTTGGTGTACCGAATAGTGAGGTTTATAGAAATCAATTCAATTTATTGGCATATAAGCGATTAGATATTGGATTCGCCTTTAGAATCTATGACTCTGAAAAAAAGAAAAAGCCAAAATCAATGATTAAAAACATATGGGCTACCCTGGACGTATTTAATGCGGTGGATTTCTTTAACCAAGTCTCTATGAATTGGATACAGGATTATACTGGAAATCAATTTGCTGTGCCTAATTACCTCACAGGTCGACGATTCAATGGTCGTATCATGGTGAAATTTTAGATGTATAAAAAGCGACTCCTTTCAGTCGCTTTTTAACTACAACATAAATTAGTATTTTGGAATTTTACCCCTAAAATTTCTCCTACAAAACTAAATTAGAAGGTGAAGAAATGCAAGCAAGAATTTGTAAACGGTAGGATTGGGTTTGTAAACGGTAAATTTTAGTTAATTTATGTAAATTTTAAGCAATTATATATAGTTAATTTTCGTTAATTGAATTTACCATAGCATTACTGAATTTTATTAAAAAATGTAAGGAAAAAATCTTTTTGAAAAACCTAAATTTGTAGCCATTATAAATAATATATGCCTGACTGGACTTTTCAACTAGGTTCTTGCGCCCTTAAAGCATTTCCTTTTTATCTTTATAGCTTTCAAATATTCAATACTATGGAGTCTCGACCAGCAGACCTCATGATCTGGATGGGCGACCATGTATATATGCTCAAGCCATGGCAGTGGAATTCGAAAGAAGCTATGATTAAGGCATATCAAAGGCAGCGAAGCAATGCCAAGTTAGATAGCTTTATGAAGTCGCGTCCGCAATATGCTATCTGGGATGATCATGACTATGGACCTAATAACGCAGGTGCTGAATTTTTCAATAAAGATACCGCGAGACAAGTATTCAAGGAGATGTGGCCCCATCAACCTCAAGCTGATGATAAAGAAGGAATCTATTTTAACTTTAAGCACAACGAGGCGGAGTTCTTTATGCTCGATGTGCGCTACTTTAAGATCCTAGACTCCCAACTATTAGGCGAAAAACAAATGGAATGGCTTTTAGCCGAATTGAAAAAATCAGATGCCAAATTTAAATTCATTGTTTCAGGTATTCAAGTTTTATGTGATGGTGGCTATGAAAATTTCAGAAAATATCCAAAGGAATTCACCCAACTGATGACATTTTTAGATGAACATAAAATAGAAGGGGTTGTTTTCACTTCTGGTGACGTGCATTATACCGAAGCCACTTGTGTACAACGTGAAAATGCATATCCACTTTATGACTTTACACTTTCACCCTTGACCTCCTTTCCTATTAATTATTTCAGTCATAATAACAATCGTATAGAAGGCACGAAATTCAACACGCATAATTTTGGTGAGATTTCGTTTTCTGGAGAAGAGTCTAATCGCTGCTGCGATATCAAAGCTTTCAATATGAAAGGGGATGTATTATGGTCATTTAAAGTTTTTGAAAAGGATTTGAAGTATTAGGCAGAGTTTAGAAGTTAGAATTTAGATATTAGAAGTTAGATAGAAAGGTTTAATCCCTGTACGAATGAAACTAAATATAGACCATAGCTTTATAAAATCTCTACCTGCAGATAGCGAGACCTCAGCTAAATCAAGGATGGTAGTAGGTGCCGCCTTTTCATTTGTAAATCCTATCAAACCTAGTCAGCCGAAAATGATTCATTACTCGGATGATTTAGCTAGAGCATGCGGACTAAGTATGGAAGATATGCAAAGTCACCAGAGCTTAATGATTCTCTCCGGTTCAGAAATCTATCCTGAAACCAAACCATTTGCTATGTGTTATGGTGGTCATCAATTTGGTCATTGGGCTGGGCAGCTAGGTGATGGACGAGCCATCAATTTATTCGAACATATTCATAACCAAAAAAGATATAGCCTTCAGCTAAAAGGAGCAGGATCTACCCCTTACTCTAGGAATGCGGATGGTTTTGCTGTCTTGCGTTCGTCTATTCGTGAATATTTATGCAGCGAGGCTATGCATCATTTAGGCATTCCCACGACTAGAGCTTTGTCACTTATAAGCTCGGGAGACTTAGTATGGCGAGATATTATGTACAATGGAAATCCGAAGCAAGAAAAAGGAGCTATAGTCTGTCGTGTAGCGCCTAGCTTTCTGCGATTCGGTAATTTTGAAATCTTTGCCAGCAGAAAAGATTTTCAGAATCTGAAACGATTAACTGATTATACCATCCAATATTTCTATCCTCACCTTACCACCGCAGAACCTAAAAAATATTTAGACTTTTTTCGGGAGGTCTGTCAAAGAACTTTGAACCTCATTCTAGAATGGCAACGAGTAGGATTTGTGCATGGTGTCATGAATACAGATAATATGTCCATACTGGGTCTCACGATTGATTATGGACCCTATGGGTGGTTAGAGGATTATAACCCTGACTGGACGCCCAATACCACTGATAAAGAAGGCCGGCGCTATCGATTCGGAAATCAGTCTAATATCGCTCTTTGGAATTTGGTTCAATTAGCGAATTCGCTCTATCCTTTGATAGAAGATATTCCTGCATTGGAGGAGATTCTAGATAACTATCATAACCAATGGGAAGATCGGTATCCATTGATGTTAGCAAATAAATTAGGATTTGAAACGGTGGATAGTTCAAAAAAAAAACTAATTACAGAGTTGGAAAAGGTTCTCAAGTTGGCAGAAACAGATTATACGATTCTTTATCGACAATTGGGATATGTAGCTAAAGACATGGAGGTAGATGAAGTTATTCACCTCTTATCGCCATCTTTTTATTCGCTTGAGACTATGGAACAACAAGTAAAGACAGAATGGCAACAATGGATTCAAAAGTACATCCATGAAATAAAATTAGATAAGCGCCGCGACGAAGAACGCAAAGAGTTTATGTGTAAAATCAATCCAAAATATGTATTGAGAAACTATATGGCACAGCTAGCTATAGAATCAGCAGAGAAAGAAGATTATAGTGTAATCGATGAACTATTTACATTAATGAAAAATCCCTATAGTGAACAGCCTGCAAACGAAAAGTGGTATGCTAAAAGACCTGACTGGGCTAGGGATAAGGTAGGATGTTCTATGCTGAGTTGTAGCTCGTAAAACTACTCATCATTAGGCTCGTCATGCTCTCCCTCTGACATTTCTCCTGCATAATAGTTATCAAGAATATTGAAAAGCTGCTTAGCCTGAGCATAAACGCAGCGATCCAATCTATTTGACAGGATGATTACACAACTATTGTCTGTCTCACGTCTATGAAATGCAGTACGATAGCCATGCCACCAGCCGTTGTGGTATATTATCTTTTGATTATTTTGATCTTCTCTCAATCGAAATCCTAAGCCATACTTCTTATTAGAACGACCATCAAAAACATTATTTGTAAATGCCATTTTTAAAGTCTCCTCCTTTAACAGTATATTTGGATAGAGTGCTCTGTCGAATTTATACATATCTTCTACGGTACTATAGGCGCCTTTATCTCCAAAAACACCATCGAACATATCATTAGACGCCATACTTCTTCCAGAAAATCCGAATGTTCTATTACTCATTTCCCAAATCTTTTCTGGATGGGCAACAAAAGAATTCGTCATGCCTAATGGGTCAAAAATATTTGTTTTGACATATTGAGGAAATGAAACCCCCGTTATTTTCTCTACCAGCAAGGCTAAAAGCGCATAATTAGAATTATTATACCGAAAACGACTTCCTGGAGAAAAGGAAGGAGGCAAATTAGCCACTACAAGGGCATTCAATGCATCTTCATTGTTGATATACCCAGTATTGGTAGAATATAATGAAGGATTTAGTTTAATATAATCTGGAATTCCACTGGTATGACTTAATAGATTTCTCACCGTAACGTTAGTATAAGGGAAGGAAGGGAAATATAAACTGACAAAGTCATCCAACCCCAGCTTTTCATCCTCTATGAGCTGCAAAACAGCCACACCTGTTATCGTCTTCGATACCGATGCTAACTGAAAAACTGAATTTGTATTCAAAGGTTCATTCAGAATAGGATTAGCTATACCAAAAGAATTTTTATAAATTATCTGACCATGCTGAGCTACTAAAACACACCCATTGAAGCGATTATTACTGGAGAGGGTTCTAAAAATACTATCGATTTTGAACTCTTTATAAACTAAGTCAACGACTTGGTTATTGGCATTTTTTCGACTGTTTTCCTCTAGCATCGCAGTTATACGTTGCTTTCTTAGCAATAGACCCTTGGGTGCAGCTTTAGTCAGGCTATGGAAACTAGTACTAGCAAGACCTAAACCCACTATAAATACAAGTAATATACCTCTAACTAACATACCATGCAAAAATATAGGTTTTTCCACATAATTGCGAGGTTTTTTCAACACAATTTGCTTAAATGCATCGATAAAGAGACATAAAATATTTTCCTGTTTCATTCTATAAAAAAACGTATTTTTAAGTCAATTTATTGTAACGTTTAAAATTAGATAGATGAAATCGTACAGAGTAGTTATCATTGGAGCTGGTAATGTGGCCTATCATTTAATAAGAAGTGTCACCTCTTCTGGGAATAAATTAGTGCAGATATGTAACAGAACACTTGGAAATATTCAGAACGTATCTCAAACTAATATCACAGGAAATTTAAATGCCATAACAAATGATGCTGATATCTATATTATCTGTGTAAAAGATATAGCGATAGCAGAAATTGCTAGTAAGATCAATCTAGGTAATAAGCTCATAGTGCATACTTCAGGGAATAGAAGTATGGATTTATTAAAAGGATCCAGCTCCAATTATGGCGTATTCTACCCTATCCAATCTTTCACAAAAAATATACCTATAAACTTTAAGAAAATACCCCTCATCATTGAAGCGAATAATGACCAAGCACAAGAAATGCTAGTAGATTTTTCTCGTACTATTTCCGAACAAGTCATTTTAATGAATGAAGAGAACCGTCAGAAATTAAATGTAGCAGGAGTTTTTGTCAATAATTTCACAAACTATATATATTCCCTTGCCTTTGATTATTTGAAAAATGAAAACATGGACTTCAATATTTTACAACCATTGATAAAAAACACGGTCGATAAGCTGAGCCTTGGAAATCCGAAGGATATGCAAACAGGACCCGCAGTGCGCAATGATCAAGAAACCATTCAAGCACATTTAGCTCTTTTAGACGACTATCCCCAGCTAAAAGACATCTATAAAGAGGTAACACAAAGCATAATTCATTATCACAAAAAAGTCTAGTGTTAGATTTTTTTAAAGCTATTCGATTACCTAACGTAATACTAGTAGCACTGGCTCAGATGCTCATTCTAGGTCAATGCGATTGCTTTAATTTCGAGAACATCCTATTAGTTATATTGACTAGTTTATGGATTATGTGGGGGAATATAGACAATGACATCAAAGACTTAGAGCTAGATTCCAACTTTAAAAATAAGCCGAATAATGAATTTATTCAATGGTTGAATAAAAAATCTAGAGCGCTTTTACTTGAACAAAATCTATTAGTTCTGAGTATAAGTATCAGTCTATTTATAAGTATCAAAGCGGTTCTTTTAACTATTCTAGCATGGAGTTGTTTGAAGTTTTACAATTTATATTTCAAAAAAATGCCATTGATTGGGAATCTTGTCATAGCCTTTCTCTGCATGGCTTCACTTCATGTTTTTCATTTTGATAAGACTATGGATTTAAATATTGTTTCAATATTAATATTTAGCTCTACCTTGCTACGAGAGCTTGTTAAGGACAAAGAAGATGAAAAAGCAGATAAGGCATGTGGATATAAAACCATAGCGATAATATGTGAACCTTTCGTTTTTAAAACAATCCTATTTTGTCTGGGTATATTCACCAGCTATCTCGCCTATTTATATCTTCATAATTATCATTTCATTTTCATTGGATATCTCATCATGCAGCTTTGGCAGATGTATTATATCTATTTTGAAAAATGGAATAGAGCGAGTCTGCTGATAAAATTGCAAATAATGTTAGGCGTAATCATGATAGGTTTTATTTGACGAGTTGGTCGGATTTGATAATAAAGTAACCATTCAAATTGGCAATGTAATATTGATTATCATGCTTTTGAATCTTTTCAATTCGTAGCATGTCTATAATAGTTCTATCTTTTCTATCTAAAAGATAACTTTTACCATCTGTATTGACTATTGCTGTGATTAAATCATCTTGATAATAAATGTTATAACTATTTCTTTTAGGAATACTTCTAATAAATTGAAGTTGGGAATTTACAACATCAATACTCTTATCAAGTCTTTCTAAATAAATATAACCATTATGACGATAATGCCTAATCCAAACTGAATCCTTATATTCATAAAAATTGCCTAGGAGTAAATCTCTATATTCTGGATCTTCCTTTTTACTCATAAAAAAATTTCCAATAATTCTCAAATTCGTATCCAGAAATAAAATTCCATTTCTAAACAAAACAAAAAAAGTATCGCCTGAAAAATCAGTTTTTACATGAAAACGACCTAAATTATTGTATAACTGATCGTATTCATCTAAAAGGTGTATGCGATTTATAGTTTCTAAATTACTATTCAATTTGCTAAGGTAAAACGCTGAGCCAAAAAGAAATATCTTCTCATTATTCAAAAAATAACTACCAGGATCAGAAAAATACATTTGATTATTAGCAATTAGAATTTTTTCAATGTTATTACTACTGACATGCCCAATTGAAGCCAACATTTTTCCTTTTGTATCATACTTTCTCATCCCATCTATTCCAACAACAAAAATAAAACCAGAGTCATTGACATAGATTGGGGCATTAGTCTTCAAACCTGGAAGACCTATGCTAAGTATTGGAAATGAAACAATACTTGACCCAATGGCACTCGCAAAACCGATGCCAATACCAGCGCTAAGTAGGTTTAATCCTATATCCCCAATAATTTTATCACTTTTTTCTAAAATTTGATTCATTTGATGCTCACTCTGCCAATACTTCCCAGTTTTTAAATTGATTTGAATTAAATGTTCATTTAAGAAAATTAAATTATCATTCTTTACAATTGGATTGGAAACAATACCCATTTTTAACTCTAGGTTATTATTATCCGATAATACTTCGCCTGTAATCGCATTTAAACTAGCACAAACTTTAACTCCGTCATTATTTTTAAATCGTGGCGCTAAAACAATATTCTTTGATAATAACTCGGGGTGAATGATGATATTTGATTTTGTCTTCCATATAAAAGTATCTTTCAAAACATCTAATAAGCCACTATAATTAGGAGAATTGACATACAATTTTCCATTTATAAAATCATACTTTTCTTTAGTTCTATCTATTAATTTTGACCATAGAACCTTACTTTCTCGAACAGAATACGCTGTAATATAATCATACTTTGTTTTGCCTGCATCATATGAATACAAAGCGAAATAAGATAACAAAACTTGATTAGAAGAATCATAAATAAAATCAGAGATATTATTGACAAAGCTAATATCCACAGCGTAAATCGAATCTTTCGTAATTTCATTCAGACCAATAATGTGAGTACTTTGTATGGATCTGTAATGATCATTGTCAACTTGACAATAAAGAATACTGTATCCTATGGATAATAAAATAATGACTAATTGCTTCACCTTACTCTATTGAAATACTTCTTAAAAACCTCTACATACCTATCCTTAAACTCCTGCATGTCCACTTCCTTTCCTAGCTCTCTTTGAAGACTTGTTACCCCTTTATCAGGTATACCACAGGGAATGATAAAACTGAAATAATTCAAATCTGTATTGACATTAAAGGCTATACCATGCATGGTAATATAGCGGCTGACTTTGATACCAATAGCCATAATTTTTCTAGCTTTAGTCGTTCCTAAATCTATCCAAACCCCTTCCTCTTCAGACGCTTTGGCTTCTATTCCATAAGAAGCACAGAGTTCTATTCCTATATTCTCTAGTGCAGTCACATAGGCACGAACACCCATTTTAAAGTCTTGTAAATCTATTATAGGATATACTACCAATTGACCTGGTCCGTGAAAAGTCACATCTCCACCCCTACTGATATGATGAAAACTAGCCCCACTGGTTCTAGCTATTGGTAGTATATTTTTCTCATCAGCATTCTTACCTAAGGTATAAACAGGATTGTGCTCAAGGATGTTTAAATAGTTTTCTGAAGATTTTTTTTGCGCTTTGGCTTCCAGTTTTTTTTCAAACAAGTCTATCTGCTGCGATTCTGCAATATGGTAGTCTATCAAGCCCCAGTCATTTACAATCATTACATCTTATTTATAATTCTAAATTTTAATATGGTTTATGACTTCTTAGAATAGAACTCTGACTAAACCGTAATGCTCACTACTACTTAATTTCTATTATCTCTGCATCGATGATATGGTACATCCAATCATCGGGATTATCGTGATTGAGTATAAATTTCCCTTTGAGCGTGACAAACATATCCGTTTTTAGTTTATCTTTTAATTTTCTAAATTGAATACCCATGACAGTCTCTGGACCTGCTTGTCCGCAGAAAAAACAGGCAGCAAATGGGTTTTTACTTAGCGCATAGGTATTAGAAGTAATGGGAATAATAAACCCTTTAATTTGTATGGTTTTATCTTCTAACTCACGAACTGTTTTACCATAAATTGGTTTGTGTACCAATTTATACACTGGATCTGGTCGTTCTTCATACCTTACATTTTTTAAAGTATTCCATGTCACTACTGTCTCCACATCCTTATCTTGAGGGATTTCTTCCCCCGCATAGAGCTCCTCTAAATCATATTTTATCTCACTATTAGATAAATGAATGATGTTAGATGTCATAATGGATTCATCTGGTGTTGTCTCAATTGGTCTGTGACTATTAAAAACTAAGGTCAGAACAATAAAAACTAAAAACCATTTTACTTTATTACTCATGAGACAAGGTTGAAGAAATTTGTATAAAATAGGATTTGATTGCAGGAAGTATTGCGGCTAGTATTCCTATAAAAATCGAAACCATTAATAGAATAGCCTGTTGTTGAAAATCAAGTGTAAGTTGATTAAATGACATTTGATATTCATTCTCGGCTAAGCTTGCAATGAATTTAAAACCTAAAATTCCTAATACTAAACCTGAGAAATAACCGATAACACTATAAATAACGCCTTCGGAAAGGAGGAGGGTAAATACCTTCCATCGTGAGGCTCCTAATGTACGCATCATAGCTAATTCGAACATTCTTTCCTTCAAGGTATTGTAAATAGAAATAAAAATACTAATAGCGGATAAACCCATTATGAAAAAAGCTAGGTATCGTATAGCTTCTATACCTATGCCTAATAGGGAAAATAGCCGATTCACTTCTATAGCTGGCTGAGCTAACTGCAGATTTTTTGACTGTTCTCGAATCAATCGAGGCAATTGCATAGCGGCCATAGGGTTTCTGTATTTTAACAAGACTGCTGTAATTTCTTTTGATGATTCATGAGCATGATGATGACATTCTTCTCCATCCTCGTGTTCATGGGTGCATCCATTCTCGCCATGGATATCCCATACACTTTCAATATTTGAAATAATTATTCGATCAATAGCTTTTCCAGTGGGCGCTAATACTCCTGTTACAACCCACTTGACATCTTCATGCTCTTCTCCCCCCTCTTCCTGTCCATGGGTGCTGTGAAACTTATCTCCTAGATTAATTCTCAGTTTCTTAGCTACATCAGAGCCTACAACTACTTCATAGTTTTGATTATTTAGCTTTCCAGCGGATAGCTTAGCTCCAAAATGTGAGATATAACTGGAATCAGAGCCCAACATAGGGAAGCCCATATATGAATCTCCGTAAGCCATAGGCACTGCTGAAGCTATGTATGGGTGTTGCATCCATTTCTCAGCCTCATCTAGAGGAATATTACCAGTAGGCGCATCAATATGATATACTGCTGATAAAATTAGCTGCAAAGGACTACCTGAAGCACCCATAACCATATCTATCCCTTCAATACTTTTTTCAAATTTATCTTCAAACTGCCGCTGTACAAGACTCAGCATAGAGATAATGCCTATTCCAGTGGCGAATATGATAATATTCAACGATGCCGTCAATGGTCTGGAAAAAATATTCTTAAATGCCAACCAAACTATCATATCAATTCAATTAAGTTTTGAGAATGTTCCTTCATACGCATGTCGTGTGTGACAATCACTAAGGCCGCATTCAAAGAGGTAGCTGATTCTTTTAAAAGTCGTTCTACAATCTCTGCATTTTTATTGTCTAAACTAGAGGTGGGCTCATCTGCTAAAATTAAACTCGGTTTATTTATTAAAGCTCTGGCAATCGCTAAACGTTGTTTCTGACCCTGACTTAGTTGACTTATATCCTTGTTTCTCTGGTCTACTATATTCAGTCTTTCTAATAGCTCCAGAACAATATTTTTATCTTTTATACCTGTAGTCAACCATTGAGCCAGAAGAATATTTTCCAAAGCATTGATAGAAGATATGAAATGCATTTTTTGGAAAATGATACTGATATTCTTTCCACGAAATTTATCTAAACTAGAGCCTATTAATGCACTAATCTCTGTGTCATTTAATTTCACACTACCACTGTTTGGTTTTGACAATCCACCTAGAATATGCAATAGGGTGGTTTTTCCAGTTCCCGAATTTCCACTGATAACTATGGAATCTCCTTGGGAGCAAGTGATATCTGGGAAATTGAATTTTACCTGAGGGGTATATTCAAATTTTAAATTTTGAGTAACTAACATGATTATTTATATAAACTCAAATCTAACTTTAGCCAATCAACAATTGAATTTTGAAAAATGTTTTCTACATCCATATCGCTCAATCCCATTTCTGTTATAAACTTACCTATCTCTAAATCGCCTAGCGGAAAAGGATAATCACTTCCTAAACAAATCTTATCCGTACCTACTTTAGATATAATATACCTCAAAGCATCTGCATCATGCGTGATACTATCTACCCAAAATTTCCCCAAATAATTACTTGGAGGAACATTATTATCAATAGCTACTAAATCTGGGCGACAATAAAAACCATGTTCGATTCTACCTAGGGTAAAAATAAATGCACCTCCAGCATGAGAGAACATAACTCTTAGTTTTGGTAGTTTCTCCAATAAACCAGAAAATATCATGGAACATGCAGCTCGAGTAGTTTCAGCTGGCATAGCGACTAACCATGGCAGCCAATATTTATCCATCTGTCCTTTACCCATCATATTCCAGGGATGCACCATAATGGCCATATCCAATCGCTCACAGGCTTGAAAGATAGGGAAAAACTCTTCTTCACTTAAATTCTTATCATTGATATTCGAGCCTATCTGAATACCCTTAAAACCTAACTGTTTGCATCGCTCAAGCTCCAGAATGGCTAAATCTGCATCTTGCATAGGCAAAGTAGCTAATCCAATGTAATTTTTTGGATACTTGGTCACTAAGTCAGCGATATGATCATTGAGATACTCTGAAATTTCCAGTCCATGTCTAGGCTGAGCATGATAGCCGAATAGAACAGGTATCGTACAAACTACCTGAAGCTGTGTTTGATATTTTTCATAGTCGCGTATTCGTTCTTCAGCGGCCCAGCAGTTCGATTTTATTTCTCGGAAAAATTTATCTCCCTGCATCATTCGCGCATATCCAGCCTTGTAGTGATCAAGGTGTATAAAATTGCCATAACCAAATTTTTGAGTCCATTGTGGAAGGGTCTCTGGAATAATATGGGTATGAGAATCAATTTTTATCATAGAACGCAACATAATAAATAATTAACAAAAGTAACTGAAAAAAGGCTAGCAGGCTGCTAAAAATTAAGCGTACTTGTATAGTCTAAACCCAACGTATTTCAGTCTAAATTAAAAACAACAGTCTTTACTCTTCTAGCTTTCATCCCATCAATCTCATCTTCAATTATTAGCCTCTGTGCTTGCTTATTATCAAATACCTCATCCATATTCAATACTCTGCCATAGGGAATATTTTTAGATTTCAGCATTCCTTCTAATTCTTCTGCATTTTTATGAATAAGGCTAGCACTAATCAAAATTATAAGTTCTTGTCTATGGATAACTCTAGCTGAATTTGTTTTAAATTTATCGGAGTTGTGTAGATTTGAAAGATTCAAAACGGTACAAAAATCCATAAACTGACGGTCTGTACCAATGGCTAATACGAACCAAGCACCATCCGCAGTTTGCAATAAATCTCCGTAGGGGGCTATATTAGGGTGTTCAGATCCCATTCTCTTCGGTATAGAATGAGTCATTAAATAATTCGAGGCCTGATTAGCCAAACTAGAAATAGCAGCATCATAGAGGGAAACTGAAACTTTACGACCGACCATTGTCTGTTGTCTTTGAATGAGAGCACAAAGAATACCTTCTTTTAACTGATGTGCAGCCAAAATATCAATAAAGGCTAAAGGCATTTTCAATGGCTTCGAATCCTTCTCTCCATTCATAGACATATAGCCTGTTTCTGCTTGTAAGACTACATCAAAAGCAGATCTTGCGTCCTCTGAACCAAATCCTGTCAATTCAGCATAAATAATAGTTGGATTTAAGGCTAATAGAGTCGAAAAGTCTAGTTTTAACTTGACGGCATCACCGGGTTTGAAATTTACTAAGACTATATCTGCAGACTTTACCATATCACAGACTATTTGATAATCTGATTCATGGGTTAAATCTAGAAAAATTGATGACTTACCGTAGTTCGCAGATGCATAGTATGCCGAAAATGAACTCAAACTGTCCTCAGAAGGAAGCTTCCATTTTCGTGTAACATCTCCTTCTGTTTTACTATTTTCAATTTTGATAACTTCAGCACCTAACTCTGCGAAAAAACTCCCTACCAGAGGTCCTGCTAGTACACTTGCGAATTCTACTACCTTTAAATTCTCGAAAAGTTTCATTTTTTAGCGTTAAGGCGGTCAGATTATACCAATTACTTCAATCTATTTTTTTTAAATATCTGATTGAATTCATCAAAATCTTTTTGAATAAGTATACCAGCTCCCGTTTTATTGATATAGATGGAGTTCAAAGGGTCATTAGATAAGGTAGAATAAAATTTGGCTCGAACATTTCCCAAGGGAGTCAAAAGGTATTCTATATCCATATCTCCTCCAAAAAAAGCAGTATTAGTATTGCTAAACTGACCAGCACCAAAATCATAGTTTCCACCTAAATTAAATACTAAACGATCATTTAATAATTTTTGTGAAATTGCTACTTTCAACTCATTTCTTGTATTGGATAAGCTTTCATCCTGAGTGAGCTGATTATAGTTTTTATACGAAAGTCCGAAATTCATACCTTTAAAAGTATTCTGCATCCAGTCAGTAATATATCCAGACAATCTTCCAGTAAGCACGTCTGAAAATGTATTTTGAATGTCTGATCGTACCGCATTATTAGGATTTTGATTTTGGGAGAATCCTGTGAAAGTCGGCGGGAAAAACCGTTTAAACATCAATAATCCGATGACTTGTTTATTCATCTCTGCTTCATTATTTCTAGTGGTAGATTCAATAGTTTCAAACGCAATTTGTACATCGGGATTATTTTGGTCTACTTTCAATTCATAGGAAATATCAGGTTGAACCATTCTGTTTTTTAACATTAGTATGATATTGGCCTTGACATTACTTTTTGCAGCACTGATAATTCTTGAATTGTCCGTATTACCGAAATATGCGGAAATTAGTTCTTGTGCACTAGCTCGTGTAGTAAAGGTAGCGGAGGCATCGATTAAAGAAGATCTGGGGTCACCCACAAAAGTCATAGTTCCACCTTTATTGAGATAAAAAGTACGCTGCAGAAGGTTTTGGTAGGTAAATAGATAAGTTCCAGAGAAAATCTCATAAGATCCTTTGATATCCATATCCGTTTCAGGAGTCATTTTAAAGGCTATACGTCCTTGACCATTGCATTCAATGCGATCATCCACACTTGGATCCATTATAATAAATAATTTTCCATCTCTGGTAATATCAAATTCGAAATCCAAATTGACTCCTCCTAATTTTTTATTCCTCACATTGACCAGTTTTTCAGATTTATAGCCTTGTGTATCTTTTGTTATAAACTCGTAAAATCCATACTTAGTAGTTTTTTGAACGGTCTCCAAATTGATATGCAACACGGAGTTTTCTAAATTTCTACCTTTAGAAAGAATTGAGATTCGTTCTCCAATAGTTCCTCTAAACTTTATATCGGCATCTGCATATACTTTCCCATATACGGTGTTATTATTGCTACTAGAAGAGTTCATACATAACAATTTTGAAGAAGACGCATCTAAAAACAGATCATATTTCTTTAGATTATTATAGTTAATAAATCCAGACGCAATTGCCTCATTACCTTCCTCATCATAAAATTTAAATTGCTTTATTACAAATCTATCCCTATTGATATCAATAGTCTGATTGCGGGTTTGGTATGTGGTATAGATGGTATGAATACCTGTCTTCAGACTATCTACAAATAATTTACCTTTGGCATTTAAGGCGTTTAGCGGTCCATAAATTTCAAAATCACCGCGTAAGCTGCCATCCATATTATAGACTAATTCTCCTAAAATTTTATTTAAAATATTAGGTTTAAAGCGCTCTAAATGGTGCACAGAATACAAAGAGTCCATGCCTGCCTTAGTATTATAAAAAATTTCGGAATATAGGCGATAAGAGTCTCCATAAAGTGAAAAGTCAGAATGAACAACTTCGTCTTTTAATACACTAGTAAGGGTAAAGCCACCTATTTTCTCATCGTCCCACATCATATTCCCAACACTAATATTAGCTACCGGCTTGGGATTCGATAATAGATCGGAAACTTCCAATGTGCCATTCAAGTTACCCTTAAATGTTTTCAATATAGGCATGAAACCGCTAATCAGTTCTTCCAATTTGACCTCTTCAAACTTCAATTTTAATGAATTGAAATCTTCATCTTGATTGTCAAACTTAATCGATTGTATATCTTTCAATATCTCCAAACTCTCAATTTGAAGTATATTTTTTTCTAGATTAAATCGAACCAGATTATCCGGATGCACCGACCAGACTTTTCTTCCAAAATAAGAATTAAAAGGTTTAAGATGGAATAAGTAGTCGTTATTTACTTTCCTTATATTACAATTAAAATCAACAAACTTGCTGTCTGTTCTATTTAATAATTCTATCGCGAGGTCTAACCCATCTTTAACTTGGTTGAGATTTGCTTTCAGTGGAGTTATAGCCAATTTATTTTCAAAATAGACACTATCAATGAAGAGAGAAGACTTGAAACTTGTATTACTAGATAAATTAGAAATTTTTATTAATGGAAATCTAAAACCACGATACTCGGTGTTATTGAACTCACCCGAAATGGTCATTTTATTTTCCAATCCATTAAATCGCGCATTTAGCTTACCCGCACTGATATTTTTCAACTCAGGATGTATGACCAAAGAATAGTTTTTGATATTCTTGATGTCTAAACTTAAATCAAAATAGGTGGATTCAAAACTCTTCTTATTCACATTTTGCTTATCTATAGTTAAGTAGCTAATGAAATAATCCTTTAATAAACCTGTTAATTCGGATACTTTGAATTCTCCTACAAGATTGGCTTTGAACTCCTCAGAATTTATCTGTAAATATTTATTCCCAGTCTCTTCGAATACGTCCTTTTCTACCGTCAAATTTGAAAATCCATACATTATATTATCCTTAGTTCTATCTACTACGAACATGTCTTTGATATTCATAGTGCCAAGCATTTCGTCTAGATTTTTACCTCTTCCTATTCCATAAAGGTTTGCATATAAATGTAGTTTCTTTTTTGTATATCCAAGTTTTTGCAGGTCTACATTTTTTAAATCAACTTGCAGTTCTAGCTCAGGAATCTCTTCTTGCATGGAAACCTGACCATTCGCACTAAAGCTAAGGCTTGGGTCAAGTGATATAATTTCACCTGAAAAAATCTTATCGCGAATCTTACCATCTAATTTAAAATTTGAGTAGACCCTATCATTGATCGTAGCAGTAGAAACATGACCTTTTATATACGAATTGAGCGATTTAACATCAAAACCTTCCCCATCTGCAAAAAAACTTGCAGTTACATGATCGATAGGACTACCACCTGACAAAATTTCATTTAACTTCAAACCTATTAATTGAACATCCCCTTTATATCTAGGAGATTTTGGTTGCGAAAAATCAAAACTCGTTTCCTTTAAAATAGTCTTTCCCTTATTTGAGTTTAACTCACCATTTAAGGTGAAATGAATCGGATTTCCTTTAAATTTTCCATCATAGGTCATAATTCCTAATCTATCCAGTTCTATAGGAAGATTATTCTTCTGAAATACAAACTCTATATCTTTTTTATCAAAACTAAACTTGTTTAATTGAGCGACCACATTTAATCCTTTATCAGTAAACAAATCCATGACCTGCATTTGTCCATTAAACTTGATTTTCTTCTCATTCATACTACCAAATAGATTTCCTAATGTCAAATTATTCACATTCCCACTAGCTATGGTAGTAAACTTAACATCTAGATGCTGCCATGACTTAAGAGTAGGGGCAAAAAATGCTAGATCTTTTAAACTAATATTACTCTCATAAACATCTGCTGTAACTTTGACCCAAGCAGCAAAGCGAAGATATTCACGCATATGATTATAATTAAATCTCAGATACCCTTTTATATTAGAGTTATTGGTACTAAATTTCAATCTCTTGGCCTCCATTTTATATGAGTTCATAAAGAAATTAGTTTGTAGGTCTGTAATGCCTAATCCACTTTTCTCAATAGCTCTTAAATGCATTACATTACCTTGAATGGAGCGCTGTCTTAATTCTACATTCTCTGCTGCTAAAAATATATTTCGTACATCGAGATCTGAAAATGTTAGTTGATTATTTTTCAATTTAATTGCAGATTCATTGAAGATTTTCAACTGGGCGTGCTCTAGGCTTAGTTTATCTAAGTGAATCCTAAATGGCAAATTTAAATATTCTTGTTTATATGATTTAGGTGTATAAGGAGCCGGATGATGTACAATAGATACCTTTGGTTTATGAATATCCAAATTTCCCAGCTTCCATATAGAATCCGAAAACCTCCACTTTCTAGCATCTAACTCAAGTTGTTGAATATGAAATGAAATCGTTTGGTAATTATATTTATCGCGTAATCTAAATGTTACATTATTTAAGTTTAACTCGCCTAATCGTAAAAAACTTATTTCTGGTTTCTTAGCCTTGGTTTGAGTCGCGAGGGAATCCCTTGTCGGTGTTTTTTTGCCTCGAAAAGTTTTGGTCAAATTAAACACGCTATCTTGAACCGTATTATCTAGATAAAATTCAACATCAGAAATAGTCAATTTTTGGCCTATAAACTTAAACGGTTTATCAAATGAGAAATCTAGTAAATGCTTATTGGATAGCGTGCCTACAAAAATCAAAGTATCTTTCTTATAATCCCGAATCAAAATATTATTGATATGAAATCTTGATAGAAAATCGATAGAAACATTAGAGACACTGACCTCAGTATTTAAAGACTTAGACAATTGACCAGAAAGGTAATCTACCAATCTGTTTTGTATCCAAGGGATTTGTACAAGGAATATAATCAAACCCAGCAATAAAATAATTGCTAGAATGAATCTAAAAACATGCTTGAATATTTTCTTTGCCAAGTTCTGTTCGGGTTAGAATGCTAGAATTAGGTAAAAAATGTATCTTCATCTATAACCTTGCCACCACTGACTTTTACGAGTCTAAATGGATACTTCTCTATCAATTGATAATTATGTGTCGCCATTAGTATTGCTGTATTATGATTTTTATTTATATGAATCAATAGTCGCATAATTTCATCCGAAGTATCAGGATCAAGATTACCTGTAGGCTCATCTGCTAATATTAACTTTGGTCTGTTTAGAAGCGCTCTTGCTATTACTATTCTTTGTTGTTCGCCTCCTGATAATTGATGAGGCATTTTATAGCCTTTATCGTTCATATTTACAAGAGTTAATACATTACTGATACGCATATTTATATCAGCTTTTTCAGTGATTCCTGTTGCACGAAGCACAAACTCTAGGTTTTTAATCACTGACCGGTCTGTCAGTAACTGGAAATCCTGAAAGACAATACCTAGTGAACGTCTTAAAGCATAGAGATTGCTTGACTTTATCTTTTTGAGATCAAAGCCAGCCACTTCTGCAGCACCGCTCATAATAGGTAAGGCTCCATACAACGATTTTAATAGTGTACTTTTACCGCTACCTGTCTTACCAATCAAATATGCAAATTCCCCCTCTTTGAGATTTAGATTAATTTCTCGAAGTACCTGAAAATCATTCTGATAAATAGAAACATCTCTCATTGAAATGATATCCTTAGAATTCGCAATTGTAGTCATTACATGTAATTTTATACTATTTGTGAATAAATATGAGTCTTAATTAATTGTATCAATTATTTGATTATCTAAATTTTGCGATATTTATAAAAGCTAACATTGGTATTAGACGCAAACTTAGCCATTTTCGTTTAGCTAGTATTTAGTTTTTATCATTATTATGGATACAAAACTATTCAAAAAGCGAAAGCCGCTCCTTTTGGGAGCGGCTTTCTGAAACCTTTCATTATTTACACTAATTTAGGTGTTACTTGGATATGGTAAATTTACCAATGGCAGATTCTTCATCATTCGAAATCATTAACTGATAGTTACCGTTTGCTAATTGACTAAAGTCAAACGCATGCGAACTTTCAAGACTTGTATGCTTTTCATTGAATACAGCAACCACTCTTCCCGTCACATCAGTTACGGTGAAGGTGATAGGTTTCATTTTTTTGCTACTTACGTCTACGGTAACTTTACCATTTGTAGTAGGTACAGGATACATAGTGAATCCAAATCCGTCTGCATTCGTCGATGAAATTCTAGAGCTAGACTTTAATTTGTAATCCATAAATGCTGTACCTCCTAATTTCGGACTTACAAGATTCTTTAATATCACAAAGTGAACATTATTCTCAATACCGAATTCCTTATCTCTATGAGAAATGGTGTGCTCGAAGTTAATAGGAACAGTCATATTGTTCCACAACTGACTAGTGAAAGATCTCTGTGTACTTAAGATAAATGTAAGATCTATTCTATCGGTAGTGAAATTACCAGCATTGGCTAGTCTAATTTGATTAAATCTACTCATCAATAAATCGGCATCTGTCTTGGAATAGAAGAACTTCACCTCATAAGGATTTTCCACATTGCCTTGAATATCAAGATTGAACAATGCTGAACCTAGAATAACACCTCTATTCTCATTATTGATAGGTGAAATTTCACGAATATTACCCATCAACTCGATATCAGGTTTAGCTATGAAGTTATTGCCATTTTTCTTAATAGCCATCAAAAGTTGTTCACTTTGAGCAGAGGTAGAGTAGTAAGTCCAACCGTTAGCATCTTCACAACGCTCTACTAGATTAAAGACGGTAGAACCTGTGAGATAAACCTGACTCGCCGGATTTACATTTTTCAGCACTATCTTATTAGAAACAGCATCTGCACAAAGATTATTACCTACGACCACATAAAACTCATCACCGATAAGGTTTACATTATTATAGGTATAACTAGGACCATCTCCATTAGGTGAAATTGCTATGCCATTTCTATACCATTGATATGTTTCACCAAATGTAGCTTCTACAGTCATGGTATGTGTAGAAATAGCACAAGAACTTACACCCATAGGCTGTTTAGTAATGATAGGCTTATCTTTTACTACTACTACTGCTGAATCTGAATATGTGATATCACAGACTGCGTCGTTAAAGGCAAACAATCTACATCTATAGACTCCAGAATGTGAAGGATCAGCATTTGGTATAGAGAAGTTAGCAAAAGTAGCGCCCGGTATAGCCGTCGATCCTTTAAACCACTGATAGGTTTTCACTCCTTTCGCAGTTACATCTAAGCTGAAGGCATTACCTGCACAGATATTTACATTCTTAGTAGGTTGTGTCACAACAGCTGGACACTTAATTCCTTGAATTCTAGCAGTATTGGAATTTACAGAATTGCTACATGGTGCAGGCGCGGTAATTCTACAATAATAAGTACCAGAATCTAAAGCAGGAACAAAATTGGTGATAGCAAAACTATCAAATATAGCTCCCACGATAGGATTACCCTGTCTAAACCATTGATAACTGAATGGACCAGTACCTGCAGCAATAACTCTCATGGTATGACTACCCGCTGGATCTTCTAAAATAGTAGCGCCGTTAGGTTGTAGAGCAACAGAAGCAGGAGTGTTGACAGCTAGAGTAAACTGAGTAGAAGTCACATCCGAACAAGCCGGCTGTGCTCTCGCTATGACGAAATAACTACCGGCATCAGCAGTGGTGGCATTCGTAATATTAAATGTAGAACCTGTCTGACCTGTATTACCAGCACCTACTTTATGCCACTCTACAGTCGAATGATCTATCGTAGTTACATTCAATGTAGAATTCGTATTAAGACAAATAGGGTTTGCACCATTTGGAGCCACTGTTACTACAGGAGTTCTGTTGATATCTAGATCAATAGTATCATATACATAAGGACAAGCTGGGCTACCGAGGATAGATACAATATATCTACCAGAGTCAGCGGTCATCACACCAGTCTTAGCATACGTGGCTGCATTAGTGCCCACTGTAGAGCCATTCAATCTCCAATTATATGTGTAAGGACCTGTTCCAGAAACCCCAGTGGTATAGGAGATATTCTGACCCTCGCACTTCACATCATTGGTGGCTAATGGTGTTGTTATAGCCAATGGTGTACTGATCGTTACTGTAGCACCCACCGAAGTATCATTGGTACAACCAAAGTAAGCTACTGCTATCACATCATAAGTGGCTGCATCTCCATAGCCTACATTTGGTATGCTATAGGTACTTGAAGTAGCTCCTGAAATATTGACGCCATTCTTTCTCCACTGATAAGACTGAGCAGCCTGAGCCACTACACTTAAATTCAGTGTTCCATTGAGACATACGTCTGTATTCACTGGTTCAGTGGTAACAAATGCAGCTGTCGTAGGATCTACTTTTGCATTGTTCGAAGTTACATTAGGACAAGAAGGACGACCCGTAATAACCACATCATAATTACCCGTATCTGCAAATCCAAATGGATTAATCGTCATGGTACTGGTCGTTTGACCGATTGGTGAACCTGCTTTTCTCCATGCATAACCTGTAGCATTCTGTGCTACAACATTGAGATTAAAGGCAGCACCGATACATCCATAAGAGAAGGAAGCAGGGTGTGTATTGATTACGATTGCTCTATTGACCTCAACCAACACTGGTGCAGAAGTATCCGCTTTACAGGTTGTAGCGCCAGCATTGCTAGACAATGCTACCACACGATAGAAAGCACTATCCGTCATAGTAGCCGATCCTATGCTGTATGCCGTAGAGTTAGTTCCTACTGGAGAGCCATTTCTCAGCCACTGATAGCTCGCAGCATTCGTAGCTGATGTAGTCAGGGTGAAAGTTTGAGTTTCACAACGCACAATACCAGAGGCAGGAGGTGTGGTGATAGCAGCCAAAGTTGTCACTTGGAGCGTATCATTGGTACTTGTCACATTAGGACAAGGAGAAGTACCTACCATTTCTACTGTATAGATACCAGCATCAGCAGGCTGAGTACTTGCAATACTATAGTTAGCTGTATTGCCACCAGTTCCTATCGACACATTGGTTCCATTTTTCTTCCACTGATAACTTGTAACATTCTGAGCTGTTATAGAGGCATTAAATGGAGAATTTTGACAAACAAAGGTTTTAGCCAATGGCTGAGTGGTAATGGCAATTTTTCTTACTACTGCACCTAGAACTGCATTCGAGGTATCTGCTTTACAAGTAGTCGCACCTGCATTTGCTGATAGAGCTACTAAACGATACATACCGCTATCAGCCATAGTAGCTGGGCTACCACCTTTGGTATAGGTTTGAGCTGTACCATTAGGCGCTCCAATTGGAGAACCATTGAATAACCATTGATAACTAGCTGTATTCGAACCTGCACCTGTGATAGATATTGACTGATCTTCACATACCTGGAAGGCTGTAGGCTGGGTCGTTATCGCTGCCAAAGTTGTCACTTGAAGCGTATCATTCGCGCTTGTCACATTAGGGCAAGGTGAAATTCCCACCATTTCTACTGTGTAGATACCAGCATCCGCAGGCTGCGTGCTAGCTATGCTATAATTAGCAGCAGTACCACCTGTTCCTATTGATACATTGGTTCCATTTTTCTTCCACTGATAGCCTGTTACATTCTGTGCCACAATAGAAGCGTTAAATACTGAATTTTGACATACAAAGGTCTTAGCTAAAGGCTGGGTGGTAATGGCAATTTTTCTCACAACGGCACCGAGTACAGCAATAGAAGTATCTGCTTTACAAGTAGTCGCTCCTGCATTAGCGGAAAGTGCTACTAAACGATACATACCGCTATCTGCCATGGTAGCTGGGCTACCTCCTTTAGTGTAAGTCTGAGCTGTACCATTAGGTGCACTAATAGGAGAACCATTAAATAACCACTGGTAGCTAGCAGTATTAGATCCTGCACCCGTAATAGAAATCGATTGATCTTCACAAACCTGGAAGGCTGTTGGCTGGGTAGTTATTGCTGCCAACGTAGTAACTACCAACGTATCATTCGTAGAATAAACATCAGGACATGGAGCTATACCTTTTACTAATACTCTGAATACTCCTGCATCCGAAGGCTGTGTACTCGGAATTGTAAACGATGGATTCGTAGCAGCAAAAATTGTAGTCATATCTTTTTCCCATTGATAGCCCGTGGTATTATTTGCCGTTACACTCGCATTGAATGGAGAATTCTGACAAACAAAGGTCTTAGTCAATGGCTGTGTCACAATAGAAACAGGAAGATTGACCTTCACAATACCCGCTGTAATAGCTGAGGTATCTGGAGTACAGCCCACTGCAGCCATCACGACCAACTGGTATGTACCTGAATCAGCCTGTGTATTCGCTTTGACCACCAAGGAATCTCTGGTAGCACCAGCTATAGGCGAACCATTTTTCAACCATTGGAAGCCAAGAGCTCCCTGATAGGTCGCCTTTAAGGTAGTAGAATCGCCAATACACAAGCTCGTGGTCGTAGCTGGATCTGTTAAAATCATAGCAGGAGGTAATACTCTAACACGAACCGTATCACTATTTCTAGCAGGACATGGTGTATTTGGATAGTAGGTGATAAAATAGCGACCACTATCTGTATATGCACTAGATCCTTTACTAAACACATCTAAATTACCGGTATTCGAACCTCCTATTTGTGTCCACATGCGAGCGGTATCATTATTGGCATCAGCGATCACAGCCATAGGTGAGCCTACGCAGACGGTAGTATCTTTTGGCTGAGTAGTGATCACGATAGGAAGTCTAATCTTAACTGTAGTAGCTACCGAGGTCTTATCCGCACACGGAGCACCTGTAGATAAATCTACCTCATAAGTACCCGAATCCGCTTGCGTAGAATTAGAAATAGCTAGACAACTCGTACCTGCGGAAGGATTTAAGGCTGTACTGATATTCAAACCATTTTTCTTCCACTGATAAGTAATAGGACTGGTAGAACTAGCATTAATACATAGCTTCATTGTATCCCCCGCACAGAAGGCATGGAAACTAGGTGGCTGTTGATTAATGGTAATTGTATCCTTAATATTCAAGGTTATACTATCCCGCCTTGTGCAAGAATTCGGTAAGGTAGCGGTCACATAATATTTAATCGTGTCATTATGCCGAGACCATACCGAGTCTCTTTGCGTACCTGTGTAAGCAGAGGTAGCGCCTGGATTCGAGAATAAACCTGTAGTCGGTGACCAAGTGATAGGAGCTCCGTCTTCAAAACGTAAGGTCATATTTGGCCTATTAGTGCCTCCTGTTCCCCATGTTCCATCTGTCCGTGTAGCCATATCATTCATCGTAGCACCTGCTACTGTAGGCCAGCGATGCATAACAGGTGTAAAACCGGAAACAGTCGAAAACTGTAGAGGTGTAGTTGGAGATGTAGTGGTTCCATTTGCCCAGGATATAAGAATAACGATATTATCCGTTTTATTCCATTCAAACTCGTCGGATAAAGGACCATTTAATGGATTAGCAGGACCAGTACCGAATAAAAAGGTATCACGCCTATTCGTTACAGGGAAATAGGTAGCTCCAGCTGCAGGTGCTTCATAGACTCGTTTCATAATACCCGCAGTCAATGGAGTCATGGCAGAACCTGCGCCAGTATATGGATTTATGTCATTTGCTCCAGTAAAGGTAGATAATGTGGTATGACCTACAAAAATCTGAAATCCTGGATAAGATGCACCACCAGGAACAGTTCCTGCAGTCAAGGTTATAGCCTTCAATGTTTTAGCTGAAGCCGGCAATGCGGCTAATTCAGAAGCCTGAATGATAATCTGGGTTTTCTGACCTCCCCAGTTATTGTTAAACGCAGTTGCGCCATTTGCAGAACCAGTAGATGTAGCTGTACCAGCGACATGATTTACTAATCGATATCCCTGAGCTTCTAACTGCTGAATCGTGCCATTACAAATATCTACACTAGCCGTTGTAGGTATTCTTTGAATGACAGGAGGTATCTTTTTTACTTGTAATCTAAAGGTATCGGTCGTAGCGCACTGCAAACCAGAAGTCTGGGTTCCCTTCAATACATAAGTGTGCGTAGCGGGCGTAGATTCAGAGAAAATATAACCTATAGCGCTATCTCCTGATATGGAGGTATTTGGTGTCCATACATAGCTATTATAGGTAGAAAGTGGAGTAGGTGCAGTCAAGGTCACAGGAATAGTAGAGCCTAATGAACAAACAGAATCTAACTTGCGAGATAAGGTAATCGCTGGCGGAGCTACATACTTCACTGTATCAGGTCTAGGAGCGCCCCAGCATCCTTCTTCAGTTTTTATATTAAAGAAGTTGAAACGCTGCCAAGTGACTGGACCAAATGCATCTCTACCTGAAGTAACTCTCATAGAACCAGAAGTGGTAGGAAATGGAAATGTACCAGCAGTGCCATGTGCTAATTGTGCACCAGTTACAGCTGTCATTACCATATCTAAATCACTCAAAGGAATCGGAATAGAGAAACCTAATGTAATAGTTACTGGTGTGGCAGTAGCAGCTGTAGTAGCCGCAGTACCTCCTGTATTGTAACTAAATGGAACAGTAACAGGTGACCCTGGAAGTTCGGTTCCTGATTGATTTCTTAAAGAAACCGTAATAGTACCTGTAGAATTAGGAGGACCAAAAGGATAAATATCAGCATGAGTAATAATCAATTTCTTGGTAGTTGTCAATCGCACGCCTTGATTTAATGTAGCATTCCCAAAACCAGCAGAAGTATAAGGATTACAACTATCTATGACTGAAGTAAATTGTCGAACGAAGAAAACAGTTTCTTGATTCAATGCTGGTGTGGTGAAGCAACTTCCTTCTGCTAGCGTTCTCAGGGATGTAGCAGAATTGAACCATCGCAGTACATCAGTCGTAACCGAACTCGTGGCACACAGGGTAGCAGAATTTAATCCACAGATAGTATCAGGGACTACACTGCTAGGTGTAGGATTATTAAATGAAATCACATGATCGGAGGTATCCCTATTCCCAGCATTATCCGTGACTATACAGCGCACCGTGCGAGCGCCAGTACTTCCAGTGGCTAAGAAATTAATAGAATCTCTGAGATTTCCAGTACCTAGGTTGGTAATTGTACCTGTACCTGAGAACATGGACCACGCGTAGGTATGTGGAACACAGCCGCCCGTAGAGGTTACAGATAATCGTAATTGTTCACCCGTACAAGCCGAAGTTCCACCCACTATGGTATTGAGGGTCAAAGGTGGTACAGCAGTACTCACTGTATCTCTGGCAGTATCTACACAAGAACCATTCACCATACGCACTCTATAAATCTGGTTATTGACTGATACGGCATGTACCAAGGTATGATTGGTCCCTAATATGGTAGCTCCCGTATTACTCGATGTCCATGATAACTTGGTCTGATTAGTATCGGCTGCACCTATAAGGGTTACAATATAGTCTTCGGTCTCCCCCATACCATTTGGATTGGCATTAGGACTGGAAATAGACGTAGCAGAAGGGCTATTGAGACCAGTCATTACTCTACACAGCGCTGGACCACTTGATATATTGGTAGGCACCGCTATGGTACCTGACACGGTGTGCACACGAGTACAGGTAGTATTGACAGTGGTCGCCACATTTGGTGAGTTTACTACTCTTTCTGTAGTAGGATTAATAATACCATTTCTATCAAAATCAATAAAGATAGCCACTGTAGAACCCCAACCAGTAGAAGATGTAGTGTTGGTAGAAAGCTTCACTTCATATGGCACATTAGCCCCAGCTTTAAGCACTGCAGGAGCAGGTAAGGTAGCTGTAGCAGTTGCACTAGTGTAATTCTGATAAAATCCTCCTGTAGTGCCACCAGTAGAAGCAGGTAAGCCATTAGCGGCAGGTCCTTGTGCGGCCGTAATACCAGTACAATTGGCTGAACTTAAGAAATTATCTAACTGGAAAGTATCAATTTGAATCCATCCTAAGGTAGGATTACTTGGAGGAGCAGTCCCGAGACTATAGGTAGGCATGGTAGCTAGTGCATTAGCCATTCTGAGACTATGCGTGATAGGCGTACCTGCACATGCAGGATTTGGAGCCACATCTATAAATGCCTGTCCACCTGCGAAAGGATTCGTCTGCACTGCCAAGAATAATGTATCTCTGGCTCGACAGTTCGTACCCGTATCAATAGCATCTATAAAAACAGGATAGTTCCCTCCAAGAGAAGGAGTTATGGTTTGCGTTCCTGTCGTATTTTTCAATGGAAAGGAAACCCCAGGAATGGAACCTGACCAAGTAAAGGTGTCAAACGATTTCGTTGGACCTCCTGATTGAACATTTATAGCCGTCAAGTTGATAGCGGGTCCTTGACAAATTCGCAAGGTATCTCGAGTACCATTGCCTCGACCTACTATGGAATCAGAAGCTGTCACCGTCAGAGTAATAGGTGCTCGAGGACTCCAGCATCCTGAGCTTGGATTTTGTATTGATACCCATAATGTAGAGGTTGCCCCTACAGCATTGAGATAGATGGTATCTAAGCCAGTTTGAAGCGGAGAACCACCTGCTGCTGCTGCAAACCATTGAATCACAGGGAAGGTATAGCCGTTGGAGTCTCTCACCCTAAAGCTAGTAGGTGGAATACCCGCACCACATTGGGTGGCATTAAATGTTTGCAATCTGCGTGGTGCAGGATTGACCGTTATCGACTTGGTAATAGGCAATCTACAGCCTACAAAATTTAAGGTATCAATAAACAAAGTCGTGGTATCATAAGAAGGGAGTCGGATAGGATTGGTTGTACCTAAGACGGTAGTACCTGTTTTATTTGTCATCCATTTATGCGTGGAGAAATTCGGATCAGGCTGACCCTTGAGCATAACTCTATAATCCTCGACCTCTCCCCAATTAGTAGTCTGGGTAGGAGAGGTAATAATAGGTGCTGCAGCACCTGTAGCTGTAAATGCCATAACTCTCAATAGTGCTGGACCACTGACAATATTAGTTGGAACCGTTATCGAACTAGCTACTCTACCCCCTGTATTACAGGTCGTAGCTGTCGAGTTTAGTGGAGTAGATGAGTAATTTGCCAACTCAGCAGGTGATTCTAGAACTCCATTTCTATTATAATCTATATATATCGCTATTCCAGAACCCCAATTCGTAAAAGTAGTACCCGAAGTAGCTACCGTAGTTCTAAAATTAATAGTAGAGCCAGCTATTACTTCACTAAAGGAACCTAGAGCTGGTTGAGTATAATTAGAATATCTAGTACCTGATGAAGCAGGCAAACCATTAACAGCTGTAGCACTCGGAGTTAAACCATTCGTGGCTGGAGCACATAATGATATATTTGAACTTGAACCAATAATAAATGTATCGATGGTTCCCCAAGCATCTGTACTAGTTAAATTATAAGCTCCTAAACCTGTATAAGTAGGCATAGATGCCGCAGAGCTATCCACAATTACTCTTAGCAGAAGTGTATCTCCTTGACACGAAGTAGCCGGTGTGTGCTCTATAGAATAAGGTGGTGCAGTCGTATTCACCGAGTATTGCTTCGTATTGGCAGCACCTGTAATAGCTGGTGTACCGGCGATATTCACCGAAGCAGGACAGCCACCCGTCAAGGTAGCACCTTGTACACTGACATTCGGTGTTCCTACATTGTCCTGTGCTATCACGAAATATTGAATGATATTACCAGTGACTACTGCAGAATTTAACAAGCTGTAATCTAGGTTGAAAATAAAAGGAGAAGTGGTATTGGTCGCTTCTACCCATTTCCAACCATTTCCTGAGCTATTATTAGCAGCAGAAAAGGTATTGGTCTCGGTCGATTTTTTGAAATATAATCGAGGGCGAGTACCACTGGTCGTATTGATACTACCCGTGCTAGGAATATCAACAATATCAGCAGTCAAGCTAGCCCCAGTAGTACAGAATAAATTAGGGATGTCACTAAAAGTTATCTTAGGCCCAAAAACGTCTGTAGCTGCACCTGTAAACTGCAAAGCTCCTCTATCTGGTAGGGCTCCACGACTCGAACCATTGAGGTCAGTAGTGATAAAAGATATAGGATCTGCACTCTGTCTAGACAAGCCTCCTCCACTCGGTTGGAAGGTATTGGCAAGAGGACCAGCTACCCAAGTTTCTGTATTAGAAAGTGTTCCAGCTTCACCTTGCATAAAACCTTTATAGGCACTACAAGGTCCATCAAATAAGGCATCATTGGTAAAGGTAGCATTGGCTGTCCATTCTGTAAAGCCATTGGTGACCGAAGTGCCAGTACCTTCACAGTAGTAATAGTTTTGCATACCAGAATTAATTCTATACGTATTATTACTACTGGTAGTTAAAAAGTTAAGAGGTCTTGTACCGTTGGTACCGAAGGATCGTTTGATACAAGCCCAGTTGGCAGAGGTACCAGGTGTAGCATTGATGTCTATAATATTATTTTTAAGATTTATTGCTCCTGAGGTAGCATTCGCACCCGAATTAAAGAATATACCAGCGCCTCCGAAAGCAGATGTATTGGCTGTACCTGTCAGAGCACCGCCACGTCCAAGACGAATGGTATTGTGATAAATGTTTACTACTGTCGGTGAAGCCGTAGTAGCCACATTAATCCCGAATAAGTTATTAGTAGAACTGGTATGTGGAGCAAACAAATCCGTGATATAATTATTATAAATATTATGGGTTCCTGTATTGTTGACAGAGATACCTCGAACATCACCTGTAGTAGCTATGACACCAGGATTCGAAACCTCTAAGCTATCAATCACATTATTGAAAACATGGATATCTGGAGAATTATTGGTTATGCTCATACCAGAAACAGTACCTCCTGTAGGGTTTGTTGTAGATGTGGTACGGATATAGTGCTTTCTCAATCGATTGTTATGCACTCTAAAACTACCTAGTCCACCGAATCTATTCTCTATCTGCATAGACGGAGAAAAGGACAATCCTGCTAGCCCTCCAAAAAAGACATTCTCGACAGTATTATTTCTGACGATGGCATTAATACGAGGTGAAGCAGTAGCCGCAAGGATACTTAATGGGGTAATTGAACCTCCATTATTGCTTGTAGCTATAGGTTCATGACTTAAGTTTCGAACGATGTTATTTTCGAGTATGAAACTATCTTGAATAGTAGCGGCATTAAAAGCTGTAGTAGCACTAAAAGTTGGATTACCATTTCTTCGAATATTTCTAACTATATTATTGGTAAAATAACCTTTTGCAATATTGCCAGCAGAAGTATTTCCTATCCAATTAAATCCGATGAATTGAGCACTTCCTTGTACAATACAGCTATCGACATCATTGCTATCTATAAAAAATCTAAATTCTCGGTGCTGATTTGCCGTCTGATCAAAACCAAAGGCTTGCTGAACTAATATACCGGTAAAATTATTAAATGAAGTAGGTAAAACAACTGTATTCGAAGCAATGGAATCAATACGAATACTATTTTTCTTTACAAAGACATTTGAATTTCTTGTCTCAGTACTGCTATTGCTACAGTTAAGACTAATACCTACGAACGTATTCGATGAGGTTCCATGCCCCTTTCGCATGCGAACAGTATTATTGGAGATTATATCATTCGCTCCGCCTAATGTCGTAAAGAAAATTCCAACACAGGTACCGCTTGCATGTGCAGAATCGGTGGTTATTAAATTATTCTGACATACAATACTATCGACTGAACCTCTACCCGCTATACCAATAGCTTCATTTGGAAATGCTGTCACATTTCCGCCTATGTTTCGTATAGTATTGTTGTTAATCACAAAATTTCTTGCTTTTACATTATTACTAGGACCTCGAAACCATAAAAACGAGAATCCTTCTATCATGGTATTGCCTGTAACTTGTATATCTCTATGTCGATCATCATCCGCGCTCCAATTTAGAAAAGTATTGGTACCTCTCGTGTGAGGAACTGCTTGAATAGCCGCACTACCGCCATTATTTGACATATTAAAACTACAATTCGTAATTTTAATATTCTGACAGCCATCAAATGGTGCTGCACCATTGAGATTACATAGTAGAATAGCTGCTTCCATCTGCTGTGCTGTCGTCGTATTAGAAACTGGATCTACAAAACTGAAATTATTGATAGTCACATTATCTATACCACGTAGTACCCACATATGATCAATATTAGCAGTAAAAGAAACTGTAGTAGTATTAGATAGGGTACCAACTGGAGCAGTGAGTATGTTTCCATTCCCATTGAAGGTCAGCGTCCGTCCAGCCATAGTGGCATTGATACCTGGATTGCCTAAAAACGTAGCTCCAGTACCTAAAATATAACCACCCGTAGGAACGGTCTGTGCTGCGGTTACGTTTACCGTGAGGTTACCACTCAAACCATATTCATTGAGGGAATCGATAAGAACCCCTAAAGCACCAGTACCTGTAAAGCTACCACTCGGTATGGTAATGGTGCCCGAATACTGAGCAGATACTTTACTAAAACTCACCAAGCCCACAAAGAGGATTAGAGTGGTTTTTAGCAAAGTGTTGAATGATTTTCCAGTGGTTTGCAGGCAAGCTGTTATAGCTCTCTGACAAACTGTGGGAGTAGAATTTTTTCTCATATTGTTACTGATTTTGGTTTAGTAATTGTGTTTAAAAAAATTGGCGTTTGCATTAAAAAATGTTTACGATTTAAATACATTATTTTATTTCTTAATAATTCTTTAATTTTTTAAAGGCGTAAAGATAGTTTGATTTTTTTTTGGCTGCAAGTGTTTTTTATACTAATTCTTAATTATGAATTTTAAATTTTGAATAAATTGATTGTTTTTTATTGATTTTGTTACTGTTATGGAATTTGTTAAATTTTAACCCAAATTCCGCATTAGAAAATGCAAAATCGATTTAGAATTAGTATTTCAATCCCGTACGTAAGGGATTGAAACAAATTCTAAATCGGGATAAACCCAACTAAATCATATAGTTCGCCACTTTGTGGCTTCTAATGATTAATTTGGGTTAACAGGTTGTCCACAGTTTGGAAAAACAAGGATCTACATCCTACTAACTCTAATCTCTTTTCGCTACGTAGTGTCTTCTGAAAAACTGACCATTCCAAGAGTAATAAGCATTAAATTAGGTTTTAATGAAACAAGTATAAATAACCACAAAGCCGAATATTTTCATAAAGCCTTGCCATATTTTTTATAATGAGGCTGGAAAAAATCTAAATTTTAGCCACAAAGGCACGAAGGCACAAGATGTAAAAAGTGCACAAAATTTATACTTTGCGACTTGGAGTCTTTGTGGCAAATCACTAAGTTGAGACTTTTTAGACAGCCTCGTCATTTGAACAATGTTCATGTCAGAAATGGTATGACCATATAGAAACCTAGATTTATTTTCGAGATTTTAGAATTAGGTAGCTGAATACACATTTCGAATAGGGCAAGACAAAATTCTTGTCTGCGCTTTAGCGTTAAAACACAGAATTAAACGCTATAAATTAAATCGCATTTTCCTTCAACTTCTCTGCATTTTCTACAAAGCGAAGGGAGTCTATCATTTCCTGAATATCTCCATTCATAAATGTATCCAGAGAATAGATAGTCTTATTGATTCTATGGTCTGTGATTCGACCTTGAGGATAATTATAGGTTCTTATCTTAGCACTACGGTCGCCTGTGGATACCAATGATTTTCGGTGACTAGCCACATCGCCTACTCGCTTCTCAAGCTCCATATCATAGAGTTTTGAACGAAGCATTTCCATAGCCCGCTCACGGTTGCCATGCTGGGAGCGCTCTATCTGACATACTACGACTATTCCTGAGGGCTTGTGCGTTAGTTGAACCTTGGTTTCGACCTTGTTCACATTCTGACCTCCAGCACCGCCAGAACGAGACGTTTGCATCTCAATATCAGCAGGATTGATTTCGACATCAAACTCTTCTGCCTCAGGCAACACTGCTACCGTAGCTGCAGATGTATGCACACGACCCCGTGCTTCGGTTTCGGGTACACGCTGCACCCGATGCACGCCTGATTCATATTTCAAATCGCCATATACGTTTTCGCCCTTCACACTCAATACTACTTCACGATACCCACTAGTAGCACCCCAGTTTTCGTCCATGATTTCCACTTTCCAGCCACGCGTCTCGCAGTAGCGCACATACATACGCATGAGGTCTTCGGCAAATATACAAGCCTCATCACCACCCGTTCCTGCTCTGATTTCGACCATCACATTCTTTTCATCAGCCGGATCTTTCGGGATGAGCATGAATCTTATCGCTTCTTCCATAGGTTCTACCTGCGGTGTCAATTCGTCTAATTCCAATTTTGCCATCTCTTTCAATTCGGCATCGGACTCCGTCTTGAGTATCTCTCTATTCGATTCGATATTGGATAATAAATCTTTATATTCCTTGTACTTTTCGGCTATGGGCTCTAGATTGCGATATTCTTTGTTCAGCACTTTAAATTTTTCCATATCCTGGGTGGACTCAGGGTCACTCAGCTTCTCCTCGAGCTGCTTGAATTTTATATAAAGACTCTCTAACTTATCTAACATGATGATAAAAATGGGGGCAAAAGTACTGATAAATGAATGAAGTCTAACTAGAAATGTCCAAATATTGTGGATTTCTTAACCATATAGAATTGTGTTTTCTCCTTACATTTACCCTCTAAAATTCGAACATATGAAATTTTATATAGATACCGCCGTATTAGCAGAAATCAAAGAAGCACACGATATGGGCATATTGGATGGAGTGACGACCAATCCATCACTCATGGCTAAGCTTGGTATTCAGGGTAAGGAGGCTATTCATGCACATTACAAGGCTATCTGTGATATCACTTCGGGTGAGGTAAGCGCCGAAGTTTTATCGACAGACTTTGCAGGTATGGTAGCTGAAGGCGAAGAATTAGCTAAAATAGCTAAGAATATCGTGGTGAAAATACCTATGACGGCTGATGGTCTCAAGGCTCTCAAACATTTCAAATCCAAAGGGATTAAAACGAATTGTACCTTGGTATTCAGCGCAGGTCAGGCATTACTTGCCGCTAAAGCGGGTGCTACTATGATATCTCCATTTATAGGTCGTATCGATGATAGCAACTGGGATGGCGTTCAGCTTATTTATCAAATTATGGAGGTTTTTAGAAATTATGATTTTGACACCGAAGTGCTAGCAGCCTCTATCCGCAATCCTTTGCATATTGTGAAATGCGCAGAAGCAGGCGCCGACATCGCTACCTGTCCACTCAGTGCTATCAAAGGCTTGCTCAATCATCCATTGACCAATATAGGTCTCGCACAATTTATCGAAGATTCTAAAAAATTCGCCTAAACCTACTTACCATCATTAATTCTTAATTATAAATTATTAATTAATCTCAAGGTGCTCAAACGACTACTCATACGCAACTATGCCATAATTGACGAGGTAGAAATAGATTTCTCGCCGCGGCTCAATATCATAACAGGGGAAACCGGTGCAGGTAAGTCTATCATACTCGGAGCACTCGGACTCATAAAAGGGGAGCGCGCGCAGATGCAAATGGTTCGCTCTGCTGATAAGAAATGTACAATTGAAGCAGTTTTTGATCTTAGTGAAACTAATGTGTCAGAATGGTTCCAGACAGCACAGCTACCATTTCAGAAATTGACGACAGTGCGCAGAGAGTTAAGTGCTGATGGTAAAACCAAGGCCTATATCAATGATACTAATTGTAATTTAACCCAGCTTCAAGAACTCGGCAATCAATTGGTGGAGATTCACTCCCAGCACGATAGTCTGGAGTTAAAATCTGCAGAATTTCAACTCGAGGTAGTCGATGCTTTTGCCGATAATGCAGAGCTTAAAGGTAAAATGTCAGAGGCATATACCCGATTCAAGGCGATGCAAAAAGAGTATCAGCTATTACTTCAGTCCCAGTCTAAAAGTCAGGCCGAAAAAGACCTCCAAACCTATCAGCTACAGGAATTGAATCAATTTGACTTCGAAGATTGGGATCAAGAACAAATCGAAAATCAACATTTACTCGCAGAGAATGCGCTTGAGATAAAACAAGTTTTAAGTGGCTCGGTGCAGGCGATGAAGCATGATGAAGTCAATTTATTAGATTCTCTTAAAGAAATATTATCACGACTGAGAAAGTTTGAGAAATTCTCAAAAGAACTTTCCGAAATCAATGAACAAATGGATACGAACCTAGAGTCTATGTCCACGATTGTGCGTGACTACGAAATGCTAGCCGATAATACAGATTTTGACGAAGAGGAACTGGTCATGCTACGTGAAAAGGTAGAATTTATCCATAAAATGCTGAGAAAGCACCAAGTCACTTCGTTAAATGAATTGCTTGCATTAAAACAAGACTTGACCACAGCACTGAATTATGGAGAAAATTTAACTGAGAAAATAGCAGAAATCGAAAAGAGTTTAGCCAAACTAGAAAAGGAATGTTTAGAACTGGCTGCTCAATTATCTAACCGCAGAAAGGGAGTTTTATCCTATATAGAACAGCAGTTACTCGACAATCTTAAAGAACTGCAAATGGAGAATAGTCAATTTCAGATAGAACTCATTTCGGAGGAGAATAAATTATCCGCTCATGGGTATGATACGGTAGAATTTCTGTTTACTGCCAATGCAGGCAGTCCGCTGCGAGAACTTAAGCGCGCGATTTCTGGTGGCGAAATGTCAAGATTTATGCTCGCCATCAAATCTCTTATAGCTCAGAAAATAGATTTAGCGACTCTTATTTTTGATGAAATCGATACAGGAGTTTCTGGAACTGTAGCTAATAAAGTAGCGAGTGTGCTCGACAAGCTAGCGAAAAATCACCAAATCATAGCGATAACCCATCTACCACAAATAGCCAGTAGGGGATCGCATCATATCAATGTTTATAAAAAAACAGAAAACAACATTACTCAGACCCACCTTAAACTTTTGCATCAGGCAGATAGAGAAATAGAAATAGCTCGTATGATAAGCGGCGAGTCTATAACACAGGCGTCCTTGACTAGTGCGAGGGAGTTGCTGAAATAATAAATTTTCAATTTCTCATCCTTTTCATAGAATCAAAGACTTTCTGAATGAATGGAAAAACCTATTACTCAATTGAAATCGAAGATACCTTATTTTCTTTTTTGGGAGTAGATATTGGAGTTGTCTGAGATTGCTGCCCTATTTTCGGAGTCAATCCCATCTCATAAAAAATATATGAATAGATATCCGCAGTGAGTTCTAGCATCTTCTTCGTATTACTGGCTCCATGACCACTTTTAGTATCAATGCGAATAAGCATAGGTCTTTTTCCTTTATACTTTTGTTGGAGCGTAGCAGCGTATTTAAAGGAATGCGCTGGAACGACACGGTCATCATGGTCGGCTGTCGTCACTAAAATACTGGGATATTCTACCCCTGATTTGATCGTATGTAGTGGCGAATAACTATATAAATATTTAAACATAATGGAATCGGATTCGCTAGATCCATAATCTGATATCCATGCTTTACCGATAGTGAATTTATGAAAACGGAGCATATCCATAACTCCAACCTGAGGTATGGCTACACGGAATAAATCTGGTCTTTGATTAGTCACCGCACCTACTAATAACCCACCATTACTACCGCCTCGTATAGCAAGGTAATTTTTCGAGGTATATTTTTTCTGTATGAGATATTCCGCTGCAGCTATAAAATCATTAAACACATTTTGTTTTTTTAGTTTGGTTCCTGCCTGATGCCAGTTTTCACCATACTCTCCACCGCCACGCAGACAAGCCTGTGCATAGACGCCACCAGCTTCTAGAAATGGAATAAGGGTTGGGTTAAAATTTGGCTGCAAGGAAATATTGAAGCCACCATAGCCATAGAGTAAGGTTGGATTCTTGCCATCAAGTTTGATTCCTTTTTTATAAACTATAAACAGAGGAATTTTTGTACCATCTTTTGAAGGATAGAATATTCGTTCTGTTACAAAATTCAACTCCCCTTTAAATTCTGATTTTTTAAATACTGAACTCTCACCTGTATTGAGGTTGTATTGATAGATAGTCGGTGCTATGCCGAAAGAATTAAAACTGTAGTATACGATACTATCTTTCTGAGTTTTATTGACATTAGAGGCACTTCCTAAATCTGGATAAACTAATTCTCCTAAACCTTCTCCATTGTGTTTATAGATATAACATTTACTCGTTACATCTTCGAGGTATTGCACGAATAACCGATTGCCTGAAGAAACTACATCCGATAGAACATGTTTCTTTTCAGGCACGATGGTTATTGCTTCTTTCAAGTTAAAGTTCGCAATAGGTATAGATATAATCTTATTGTTTGGTGCATTTTCATTGGTACCTAGTATGAGCTCATGTTCTAAGGCTTCTACTACCCAATATTGATAATCCGATATACTGTCTTTAATTGGTTTAAAATCATCAAAAGGGTTATTGGCTTCTTTAACATAAAGTGCATTTCCTCTTTTACTACTACCACGTTCGCTAATGGATAGGAATAAGTAGTTTTCGTCTTCTGAAGTATAGGTGTAAAAGTTCTTATTCGGATTCGTTGGATCCTGATAAATGAGTTTATCTTTAGATTGAGGATTTCCTACTTTATGAAAATAGACTTGATTGTTTTTATTCTCGGCTGTGAGTTTACTAGCATTTGGATCTAGCTCTGGGAAACGACTATAATAGAATCCGTCACCTACCCATGCTACACCACTAAACTTTACCCATTGAATTTCATCATTTAAAAAATGTTTGGTTTGAAGATCTAATATTTTAATTTTTTGCCAATCACTTCCAGATTCTGAAATGGATACAGCTGCTAAAGTTCCTTCCTTATTTAGTTTAAAAAGTTTGATAGCTACTGTCCCATCATCACTAAGTTTATTGGGGTCTATGACCAATTCTTCCTGACCAGTAATTTTGTTTTTGCGATATAAGCTAAACTGATTTTGAAGACCATCATTGAAGTACCAATATATCCATTCCTTTTTTTGAAATGGAGTGCCGTACTTCGGATAGTCATACACCTCTTGTATTCTCTTATAAAATTGTTTTCTGAAAGGTATACTATTAAAATAATAATTAGTTACCAAATTTTGATCTGCAACCCATTGTTTCGTCTCCTCGCTATTATCGTCTTCTAACCATCTATAAGGATCAGATACCGTCCTTTGGAAGTAGGTGTCTACTTGATTTACCTTTTTAGTCACTGGATATTTTAACTGAGCATGTCCCAGAAAGAAGACGACATTAAAAGAAATCAGTAAGGTAATTTTATACATAAAATAGGTTTAAAAGTCCAAAATTATAGATTTTATAAGTGTTCATACAAAAAAAAGCTCCTATGAAATCATAGGAGCTTGTATTGATATAATTCAATTTAAGATTAGTCTCTAGAAGAAAGTAACCTCAACAAATACCAAAATAGTAGCATGATTGAAGCAAATATCTGTAAAGAGGCTCCTACATACTGATTCGTGGTATAATGGTCTTTAATTTGACTAGTCTGATATAAAATACTTGCAGATGCCAAAACAACCATGGCAAGCGAGAACCACGCTCCTAAATTTAATCCACCATAAAAAGAAGCTACAACTATTAAACCCAATGCTACAAAACCACCGATAACAATTCCCGTGCGTAAAAAAGAAAAATCGTAGCCTGACATAAACACCAATGCAGTCAAACCTCCAAACATAGATAGAGTCAATACAGTCGCTTGCATTACTACATTTTCAGCACCTTCAAATCCTAAAGCAAAATAAATCATAGGTAAAAAAATGATTGCCTCAAGCAGGATATATAATCCTAGTCCAAAGTACTGAGCACTTCTGCTCAATGAGAAGGCAAATTTATTAGCGATAAAAGATCCTAACCAAAATAATCCAATAATAAAAAGCCAAACATAACTACCGCCAAACATCATAGCGATGAGTTCTCCAGGAATAAAACGAAGTAAAAAACTCTCTACGACCATAAACGCTAATACAGCTAATGCTACGTGTAAATAGGTTCTTTTATAGAAGTCTGCTCGCTCAGATTGTGAGGCTTGTGATACGATTTCAGAATATTGATTCATGATTTTTAAATTTAAAGTTTATGTAAAATTAGTGATTTAGAATTAATCTATATATTCAAATTTAGTATAAGGAACTAAAACTTTAGGTATTTGAATTCCCTTTTCGGTCTGATTATTTTCGAGAATAGCTGCGACAATTCTAGGCAATGCCAATGCCGATCCATTCAGCGTATGACAAAGCTCTATTTTACCTTCAGTATTTTTAAATCGCGCTTTAAGTCTATTGGCTTGGAAGTCTTCAAAATTTGAAACAGAACTCACCTCTAGCCATTTTTCTTGAGCTGCGGAATACACTTCTAAATCATATGTGAAGGCAGATGCAAAACTCATATCTCCACCACATAGTAGTAAAATTCGATATGGCAATCCTAATTCTATTAATATATTCTCCACATGCGAAGTCATATTCTCAAGAGTTGCATAGGATGTTTCGGGTTTTACTAGTTGAACTATTTCTACCTTATCAAATTGATGTAATCGATTGAGTCCTCTCACATCCTTACCGTAAGAACCTGCTTCGCGTCTAAAACATTGCGAATAAGCCGTTAATTTTATAGGTAAATCCGTTTCTGGTATGACCACATCGCGATAAATATTGGTTACTGGAACCTCCGAAGTAGGTATCATATAGAATCCATCATGATTCTGATACATCTGCCCTTCTTTATCTGGTAATTGCCCAGTGGCAAAGGCAGAGTCTTCATTGACCATCAATGGAGGAATAATTTCTAGATATCCTGCTTCGGTAGCCTTATCGAGAAAATACTGAATCAATGCGCGCTCTAACTTAGCCCCTTTTCCTTTAAAGACTGGGAAACCAGCGCCAGTTAGTTTTACTCCTAAATCAAAATCGATGATATCATACTTTTTTGTCAGTTCCCAATGAGGAACCGCCCCATCTATCAGAGTAGGAATTTGGCCTCCAGTTCGAACTGTAACATTGTCATCTGCTGAGCTACCATAGCCTACCTTTTCATGCGGAATATTCGGTATTTGCGCTAGCACATCCTGAATATCTTGCTCTAGTCTGCGCATTTCATCGCTATATGCCTGTGTAGCCGATTTGAGATTTGCTGATTCCATTTTTAATTTTTCAGCTTCTTCTTTTTTCCCTTCTTTCATTAGAATTGGAATATGTTTAGAAAACTGATTTGATTGGGCTAGGAGCTGATCCAGTTCACGCTGTGCGGATTTACGGTTATCATCTAACCGAAGGACCTCGTCTAGTAAATGGAGTTGAGAGAAATGCTTTTTCTTTAGTTTAACAGCGATATCTTCTTTATGTGCTCTGATTTTTTGAATAGGAATCATGTATTCCGCCTCTAAGGCTAGTTATTTATATTAAAATTAATTTTTAGAAAGGTAAATCATCATCCATACTTACTGCATCGGAGACGAAATCTGGTGTTGGTGAACTAGCAGCATTTTTTTGCTCAGGTATAGCGTCTCCTGCAGGACTGCTTGCACCACTATTTTGACCCTTTGGCATCAGCTGTATGGTGTCTACGCGTATTTCCGTGATATATCTTTTTTGCCCTTCTTTTTCATATTCGCGCGTTCTAATTTTACCTTCCAGATAAAGTAAATCTCCTTTTTTGACATATTTGCTCACAATATCGACTAGTGCGGGAGTGCCCACGGTAATATTATGCCATTCCGTTCTTTTTACCCGTTCCCCACTTTTATCTTTGTACGATTCGCTTGTAGCCAAGCTAAAATTAGCAACAGATCCATTATCAAATTGCTTTACTTCAGGGTCTTTGCCCACGTTTCCTAATAATATTACTTTGTTTATCATGATTGAAAAAATTTATATGTGGCTAAGATAATTGAAATGTCAAAATAGAAATGAAAATAAATGTAAAACCCATTCATATGAACAAAAAAGGAAAAGTAAAAGAAATAGAATTTACTCTCTTTTTACTACTTTTTCCATTCAAACTCAAGATAGGCTAGGTCTCTATGAGAAGGTATGATTTTATCTAAAATCTTTGTGAAAGGAAGTGTTAATGATTGCAGCATCAGTGAGAACGAAGTCAATGGCTCTCCTTCCCTTCTCGTTCGCGGATTCAATAGTTTTCGTATAGCTCCACAAACATAATAGCTCGCTTGTAATTTTAAAAACTCAACTTTACTGAGGTAGAAGCCATTAGCCTCAAATATATTTTGATAATAAGCTATAGGACGACCCATACAAAGTTCATCGCCACGCATTGGTGTTTCAATACGCTCTGAAATAACAACTTTTTCTTTAGCTACTCTACATAGTTCATGAATAATTTTTTGAAGAGATTTTTCATCTGTATTATGCTGAAGTACCGTTATGGTAAAAACCATATCTATAGATCTATCTGCAAAGGGCAGGGTTTCATTTTGAATCAAATGAAGCTCCAAATTAGGGATATCTCCCATCAAACCACTAGATAAATCATACATGGTCTTGGAGCGATCTGCACCATATATTTTTGCAGGATGCATTTTAGCAAATTCTATCAAGTTTCCTCCGGCACCAAAACCAAGTTCTAATATCGTTTTGTCTTTGATATCAAAGGTTCGAAGGATGTCCTGTGAAAGCTTTCGCTTATATACATAATAGGGCTCATCATCACCTGCGATGACATTTCCAGCTTCTCTCGATTTTATTCTTTGGGCTACTTCTTCCCAATATTGACTTACATTATAACTCATTGATTGCATAATCTTTACACTATAGTTCTCTCTCCTATCCTCAAATAGGAACTAAAACGCAGTGAAGAAACGTAAAACTATAAAAAAAAGTTTAAGGGCAGCATATTTTTAGTTTAATGTAAAGAACTTCATATCTATTGCTTGCTAATAGAGATTTTATACCGTAAGCGTATTAGTAATAGTCCAATGTCGCGGCTCATTGTACTTAACAAATACAGCTACGGCATTTACCATAGCAAGGTTTTAAAATGGGTTGGACCATTTATAAACCGCTATTGGTATTAGTATCATCGTTTATACATTTCATTTTTCAAAAACTCTCTATCTGTGAGGGTTTTAAGAAAGACTATGATTTTTTCTTTTTCCCCTACCTGAAAGGATATCCCATTTTTCAAGCTAGAGTCCAAACTAGGAGAGAAATTGATACCCTTTTCATAATGATTTAGAACTTCTTCCAAGCTTGCTAGCGTACTATTATGCATGTAAGGCGCTGTCAACTCTACATTACGGAGACTAGGCACTTTAAATTTTCCTTTATCGCTCTCAATCAATGATATTTCATAGCGCCCTAGATCGGTATCGCTGGGTTTATATATACCATTATTTCGGAAGCTATAATTAGATTGTAAATGACCTTCATGGCATTGTCCACACTTTGTTTGAAAGATTTGATAACCTTGCATTTCATCTGCATTCAATTTTACTTTTCCCTGTATATAATAATCAAATTTACTCCTATCAGAAATCAAGGCTGCCTGAAAATGGGTAAGTGCTTCTAATAGTTGATAAGAGTTCAGGGTATCGGATTGAAACATTTTTTTGGCAAGTACGCTATACGTTTTAGCACGGTTTATCTTATAAACTATGTTTGGCATAGATTCATCCAATTCTTTAACATTCGTGATAGGATTGAGTGGAATGAGATCTATATTTCCTACGCCTCCATCCCAGAAAAAACTTTTAGACCACATCAAATTTTGCAAGGCAGGGGCATTGCGCTTGCCTAGCTGTCCGCGAACTCCTTGACTGAATGGTCTAGAATCTGAAAATGCGAAATCTTGTCTATGGCAACTAGCGCATGAAATCGTACTGTCTTTTGAAAATATAGGGTCGAAAAACAACTGCTTTCCAAGTTCGAATTTATCTGGGTCTAGCTTGAGGGCATAGTTGGGTCTAGGGAAATGTTTGGGTAGGTCATAATACCAATTACTACCTTGATTGCAGGCAAATATTAAAAATATGACAACAAAAAATATTACTCTATAAAACATTAATATTAAATAACTGAAAGGAAAACTAGGAGATTTGGATTGAAAGAAAGAAACTCGAAATCTCCTAGTAGTCATATTTAAAACTAGTTATGTATATGATCTATTGAGAACATATCCATATAATTGTCAGCGAGTGTTTTGGACGCTGGATCGACATGAATGGTAGGTTTTGCAGCTATGCTAAATGCAGTAGGATTTTTAAATATTTCCATTACTTCTACGACAATATGTACTTGTGGTGAAATGCTAGAAGAGACTTTGGCCGTTTCTCCAGTCTTACTCAATGAAATGGATTTGATATTATTAACTGTAGGAGAAGAGTAGCCACCAAATAACCCTATATGATAAATAAAATTATCACTTGTGGCTCCTGGATTACCTGCTACCGCAGGTGATTTGCCCTCTACTTTTAGAAATATATATCCACTATTCCATGCCCAGTACATTCCTGAACTTGCAGGATCCAAAGCACCCGTCCGCTCGCTTAATGGCGCACAATTTTTAAGACTATCTACGCCTACTATGAATCGGACTTCTTTGTACTCTCCAGTAGGTATATTCTTTAAGGTAATTAATGGATTAGCACCAGTCGTTGGTTCTTCGATTAAAAAATAGCATTCATCTTTAGGTAAAGTATAAACAGACCCGTCTGCTCTTACCAGAGAAACATTACTTATATAGTATTTGAATAAAGTGAATTTCATAGTTTCGCCAGCAGCGTTCACATAGTCTTTGTTATACTGCATGGCTGTACCATTCACTTGATGGTCAAACTCTAACTTAATTGTACCACCGTCATTACTAGGAGAATCTTTTGTACAAGAATTAATGGTGTATATGATTGTAAATATTATTGGAATTAAAATTGATTTTTTCATTTGTTTATAATTTAATAATTAAAAGAAATAGTTTATTTGACTCGATACTCGAATGCTACCTTGAGTAAAACCAGAGTTTATATTTTGATACATGGGAATGAATACTTGGCCACCGATAGAAATTTTACCTTTAAACCAGTTGACACCAATTGCTCCGAGGATACTATTACCTCCTGTGAGTTCATTTTTCACTCCTCGGTCTATATTGGATTCGTTATGTTCCCAGCTGAGACCGAGATTTGGCACCCAAGCCATTTTTGGTGTTTGATACCAATAAAAACCTCGTAGGTTCATATTTAAACTATTTCCCATTCGGTATGCATTGGTGCCTGTAGTATTCCATTTATAATTGCCATCAATACTCCAACCCAATTTTTTAGAACGCATCATATAAAATATATTGGCGAGCAAATCTGCAGAACCTGTGCCGAGCTGTAGCATAGGAATAACCGTATTGCTATTGGCTATGATATCGCTCTGACCAGTTGGTAATTTTACACCTAATCCTGATTGCAAAAGATGATAAGTCTTGGTATTCATGCTATCAGAATTATCAATCAGAGTATAGTTTGCTAGAATGGAGATATCGCCCAAACCGTGTATAGTATAATCATTATGATTGTCCACACGGTCTGTAACCAGATAAGGAACAGTAGCATAAATTTGTATCTTTCTAGACAATTGATATCTACCCCAAAGATTCCATTCATTGAGTGCATCTTTGCCGAACTCTTGTTTATCATTATGTTCTGTATCAAATCTGACATATCTATGCTTGATACCTATGAAATGACTGGAATAATTAGGTAATAATCCGATATACATCGAGTTGGGATTATTGCCGCATATATCACAGGCATTCAATTCTTGGAATCCAATGATAAACAAAAGCCATAAAATTTTATATGACATTTATTTGATTTAAGTTGAAACAATGATAGGTTGCAGCATAACAAGCTTTAACCTATTGATGACATTATAAAATTCAACTTAACAAGGAGGGTGAAAAATACGATTCAGTCTAGTATGATGATAATTATCGTAAAAATAAAAATTATCACTAGCTAGCAAAGAGTTTTCGGTCAAATGATTAAAAAAAGAAAATGTCGAAATAAGGTCCTCTGTGTAAATAAATATCTCCGCTAGTTTATCCCAAAAGGGAAGACTTTTCTCTGAATTATCTTGGCTGTTTTTCTCTATTATTTCTAATGCCTTCGCTAAATGACATTTCCCATGACATTCCATTTCGGGCTTATCGATGTTTTCACAATAGGTTTTTTCTATCCAATCCTGCTCTATATTCCAGTAGGCTATATAGACTAGTTTTGCTATCCCTGGCAAGAGAATCATGAAGAGCAAAAAAGCTGATATAACTCGTTTCATACAGCACAAATATACTGACAATTTTTTAATTTAATACTAATTTATCCGATTAATAGAACGCCCTCCGAAGAGGGCGAACTTTAACCAATGAATCAGTAGGTTTTCGATTATGTATAGTAAAGATTTCTAGTTTTGGAGCTCAACGTTTACGTCTATTTCACAGAAATTTTATAAGCTTCATTCGCAGTTCTCAGGAAGTATATTCCCGAAGACCATAGTTCAGTATCTGCCTCTATAGTTTGACTAGGTGCTATTATTTTCTTTGATATTTCTTTTCCTAGAATATTGAAAATACTTACTTCTATTGGTTTTATATTTTCATTTCTCATAGTCAATCTTTGATCTTGTAGGAAATACCTGAGACCTGATCCTTTTTGCGAATTGCTAATTTGACTAGACGATTTTTTGATCACATGCACAGGCTTCGGCGCAGGCAAAGTAACGGGCAGAACGTTATAGACTGAATCGATTAAAACTGGTTTGGTAATTTCAAAACTAGTAGTGATTCTATCGAAAATACCGCCAAGAACATCCATATCAATAATATCGATAACGCCAAGCTCTCCGGCTCCTACACTACCCACTCCTGATTTTCGCACTATCGTAATGTCAATCTCCCCCTCACCAGCATTGATTCTATTAAAGTTCAATGTTTTCGCATTATCTTTAAACCAATTACTGGCACTAAAATTAAGATTATTAGCACTTAAATGTGTTGGATCATACTTCACTGTAAATGCAATTCCATATGCACTTTCAATAGCTTTAGTCACACTTCCAAGATTTATTTTGATAGTGAAACTAACTTTGCTAGAATCAAACTTCACGGTATCTGGTGCAATAATTTGAAAACTCTCGCCACCTAAAGGACTATAGTGTACATTATAAAATCCATTTCTTTGGTGATAGTTTTTATAAATAGTACCAATATCTCCCAGACTATCTACAGTGCCATCACCATTTGCATCCGAGAAGCGATAATTACTCTTCATATTGGTTAGTGTCCAATCATAGGCTGCTACTTTAATCCAAGAATCCGTCAAATATTTACCTTCACGTGGCATCTCATTGATGCCATAGGCTATTCCTATATTTAGCACATCAACATTATTGCATATATTATCTTTATTAGCGTCTCCTGGAAAAAGATCCTGACTTTGAAAATCCTTTGTAATGACTACCGAGTTTGTATCGAACAACCCAGAATTAATATCCTTAGCAATATAATAAAAAGTATCATTTTGAGAGCCATGGTCTTTATCCTGGTATGTTGCATTTTGTCCTACTTTATTAACGATAAAGTTTTTAGTAGACGTTTTATAAACTGTATCTAATTGATATATTTTACTTGTTACTGCATTATCATTGACTAAGACATTAATAGTTCGAACAACTTCTGAACCTATAATAACCTTAGCTGCGTCTGGACGTGTGCCATTCTGACCTAGCAGTGCAATAACACTGGAATAAAAGAAAGCGGATAAGAGTAATTTTTGTTTCATACGCCTGAGTTTTTCTGGTTTAGGAAATGAGTCAATTTGTGTTATTTTCTTTTTCTGATACAAATATCGGTATATTATCACTCAAAATCTAATACAAAAATAGCGACTTGTTAAGATTAAGTTGCAATTCAATGTAATTTTACACATTGATATACAACACTTTGACAATTTATTATGTTAATGAAATATTTCATTTAGTTTTGATCTTAATAATTATGATTCTTTAGAATTTATTTTTTTTGTAATCAGAATTTTAATTTTATTATCATGAGTGGAAAATCTAGCAAAATAGAAGAACTTTACCTAAGCCTAAGTAAAAAAGACTTAGAAAATATTACCTCATTTCTTTCTTGTACTATATTTAACCAAAGTGAGATTGTTTTAGCTACACATTTATGTTTATCCGAATTATATCCATTTGAGAAAGGTTTGGATAAAAATGTAGTTTATCGAACGGTTTTCGGACAAAGAGAAAAGTATTCCGATGTCAAGCTTCGTGTGTTTTTCACTAAATTAGTCAAACTAATAGAAAAATATCTAGTGATAAAGGAAATTGATAATTTACCGTTGCTCAATTTAAATGTACTAACTCGTTATTATTCAGAATTAAAATTAGCAAAAAATCACTCCATTTTCTTTCATTCAGAGCCTGATTTTAAATTTAGATCTTATGAGGAATATCTAGAGTATGATTATTGTTTTACCTTAAAAAAATTAAACTATATTTATCTTGAACAAAATCAAGATCTCAATCAAAAAAAGAAATATTATGAACTAGTATTTAAGGCTCAGAGGAAGTTAAACTCCTTTCAAACACTAGATATGCAGTGTCGTTATCTTACTTTCACCCAAAAGTTTAAGAACGAGATAAATAATTCTCATGAAGTACGTATCGTAAATGAAATGCTGGAAACGTTTGATGATCAAGATGATGTAATGAAAGCATATTTACTAGTATATCTCATTTCTCGTGACAATAATATTCAAGCTTTTTATGATTTGAAACAATTATTATTAAACTCAAACATTCCTTTTGAAATTAATTATAAAGCTCTCTTATCATTTAGTGAAACCCTTTGTATAGGTTTTATAAATAGCGGAAAAACTGAATTTTTAGAGCATCTATTTGAGATCTATAAATGTGAAATTATTTTTTTTAAATTAGAAGGCGACATAGAATCTGTGAACTTCAGGAATATTGTTTACACCGCACTCCAGCTTAATCAAATAGACTGGGCGGAGAATTTTGTTTCAAACTTTTCAAAATTTGTCAAAACAAGTGACCAAGAGAATACATTTAATTTTAATTATGCAAGAATTTTCTTTGAAAAAGGAGACTATAAAAGTGCTATGAGGCAACTACTGAAAGTGACTTATGAAGACTCTTTTTATGCATCAACAGGTCGGATACTCCTTATAAAATGTTATTATGAGCTCAATGACGAAATGCCGCTTATTAGTTGCTGTTTGAGTTTAAATCAATTTTTAAATCGTAACAAAGAGTTCACAAAACAAAGAGTTGAAAACAATGTACATTTTATTAAATATGTAAAAATGCTTCAAAAGCACAGGTTAGAAAACAATAAGCCATTTTTCAAAAAGCTATATCAAAAAGTAAACTCTTCCACAGTAGTCGAAAAGGAATGGCTGCTTAAGAAAATCGAAGAATTTTATTAGGCCCCAATATTTTACGATTCTAATAATACTTCTCGAATTTCTGGTAGGGTGATTTGCTCTATAAGACCCAGATTTGCGATATCTCCATTAGCTACTAAACTGATTTGAATATCCTTAATTAAAAAGTTAATGAGAACTATGTTGTTTTTAAGATATATTTTATAAGAATTAGATAGTCTGGGAAAAGAAGCTGCAATAAGTGCATGTTCCAAGAAACTTGTAATATTATGAAACAATGGTATCATATTTTCCTGCGAATTATAGCTAGCTAATAACTCTTTATTGCTTCTCTTGATAATCAAACAGGATATGAGTCCTTCCTGCATTTCACTCTTGAGTTTGTCTAGTATCATACCTAACTGTGCGTCTTTAAAAAACGCAGAAGGATCTTTTCTTGATTGATATACTAAATTCTTAAAAAAACTGGTTATCAAAGGGACTAGGCTATTTCTATTAAATCTTCCAACTCATGATTATCATTTCATATACACCCACCACCAAAAAAGTGGGATAGGTGAAAATATAAAAAATAAATCTAGCTCTAACTTTTTATAGCCTCGAGGAACTCCTCAGATACATTTGGAATTATTACATTGAGTAGTAAACCAAGCTGTATTTTACTTTTAGCTACAAGCATACCCCATTGATACTTTTCAAACTGAAGTACTAATATCATACTATCCCCTTCACAGTCTAGCATATAGTACTTCTCCAATGGAGGAAAACCCGCACCCATCAATGCCTTTTTTAAGAAAGAAGTCACCTGTTCAAATAGAGCAGTTGCTTTAGGCTGTGTGTTATACCCTGCTATAGACTGACCAGTATTAGTCATCCATATATCACATGCCACCAAAGAATCACCTAGATATTCTTTGAGCATTTCTACCGAATTATTTAGCCTTTTTATATTCATAAATTTATTCCTCTAAACTTGGTTGGGCAAATTTAATACAGATTTCTTAAATCTTTAAGTTTTTCACATAAAATTAACAAGTTATTTTTTATTTATGTTAGAAAACAATATAACCTATTTAGTATCAGCATGAATTGGTTAGCTGTAACATAAGCTTATCCACATTTTCGTGTAATTCCACCAATCCTTTATTATTCAATATAATACAATCTGCCATTTGAATACAACTCGATAGATTTTGATTATTAGGATTATTCGAGGTCATTTCACGGGCTTCATCTGCCTGAAATTTTTCGAAACTAATTTTATCGGTTGGGCTTTTTCTGGCAAATGCTCTTTGATAACGCACATCCTGATCCGCATCTACTGCTAATAAAATGAAATTACCGAACGACTTTAATTTTTCAATCTCCCCCGTCGTTCGTATGCTTTCAATAATAGCATTGCCTCCATCTAGAGTAGCTTCCTTGTACAATTCTTCAATGATAAAGCTCGGAGAATTATTCTTAGCTCGCAATGCATTCGCTAGTTCTGTGAGGTGATCTCTATTTGGTTCTAAACCTTGCGCTTCCAATATTCGGGTTAAATAATTTCGCACAGAGTAATGTTTAAATTTATATTTAGCGACCAAGTACTCCACCACAGTTCCTTTCCCTGCGCCTATTGTACCTGTAATTCCTATAATGCGCATGAAAAAATACTACTTTGATTTACTAAATTTTGCTTGAAATACCTTAATCACTATAGGTAAAACAGAGACAAAAACAATACCTAATACTACTTTTTCGAAATTATATTTAATGAAAGGAATATTGCCAAGAAAATAACCTAAGAGCGTAATAGAACATACCCAAAGGCAAGCACCAATAAAACAATAGGTTAAATAGGTTCTATATTTCATCTCACCAGCACCTGCTACAAAAGGAGCTATAGTGCGCACGATAGGTATATAACGCGCGAGAATGACGGTTTTCGTGCCGTATTTTTCAAAATATTTTTCTGTTTCTTCGATATGCTCCTTCTTTAGAAAGAGTATCTTTTCCTTCTCCTGAATAAAATCACCAAATTTTTTACCTATAAAATAATTGACATTATCTCCAATTAAGGCAGCTAAAATGAGAAGTGGGATTATGAAATAAATATTTATTTCTCCTGTAGTAGCAGCTATAAGCCCTACAGAAAACAATAATGAATCGCCCGGTAGCAAAGGCATGACTACAACTCCCGTTTCCACAAAAATGATTAAAAACAATATGGCATAAACTAAAGTACCATACTGTGCAATAAACATCTGCAATACGGTCAATGGATCCTTTAAAAATTCTAATAAAAAATGTATTAATTCCAAAATATAATAGTTTGGACAAAGATAGTAAGAAACTAACTTTTAATTAGAAGTTATAGCCAAGACCAAAAAACAAACTAGGTGAATATTTAGCATCTACAGGAATGTCTAACTCACTATATATCGCATTTGGTTTATTATCCAATGTGATTTTATCAATAATTCTATATCCAAGTCCCAATTCAAGGTTAAAATTGACTCTTTTTGAGAAATGACCCTTCACTCCGATATTCAAATTAGGAATGAATTGAAACCTATTTAAATTGATTTTAACTTCTTTCATTTGATTAAAATCATATCCTTGTATGACATTATTGCTTGAACCAACTAATAAATTAGAACTAAAATAAAAATAATTGCTTACTGGTTTTCCTAAATTAATTCTTATTCCCGGATTAATATCCCAACCAGAAATTTTACCAAAAACTCCTTCATTGTTAAAATTCAATGCCAAATCTATAGGAAATACAAATGAAACAACTGATGTTCCATGAAGTCTTCTTTCATATTGAACTCCAAATCCTTTACCAATTTCATTTGTATTAAACAACTTTATCCCAAGGTTATTATTCAAATTGCTTTTTGTATTCTCTTGTGCAGAAATCTGAAAACTACCTATAATAATTAAAACAGCAATTAATATTTTTATACAATTCACTATTTTAAAAATAATTCTTGATAGTTAAACACCATATCTATTTTATTATTAAATAACTCCTTTTTTACATTTTCTATACTATCCTCCGTCAATATCATAGCAAAATCACCCCCCCATGCTCCTAGCGATTTAGAAAAAAATGGGAGACCTTTTAAAACAATATCTGCAGCTCTTGGCAAAGACAGTGTCCTTGAAACTATTTCTTCATGTTTCCCTAGCAAATAAACCCAATCTTGCAAATTTTGTTTCTCTATTAGTTCTTTAGTAATTGAAGAAATTTCATGGATAAAAGTAGACTTTTCTTTACCTAATTTTCTATACAATTGAATGCCCTCTCTTGAGTCTTGTTTTTTATTTAAATATACAAAATAGCAGTGTTGTTTAATTGTATCAGAAATTTGGATAGAGTGAATTTGTGGATTAAATTTACTTTGATTAGAATATAAAATTGGCGTTTGAGAAAATGCACAAGCGATATCATATCCCGACCCTTTAAACATCCTCTCATTAAGTTCGTAAGGATTCACCTTGAAAAAATCAGCTAACAATGCAATGAGAGTCGAGCTAGAACCCAATCCCCAATCACGTGGAAAATCCATCTCCATTTCGAAGGAATTTTTCAACTCAAATCCATCAATGGAATGTAAAATCTCCATTAACTTCTTTCCGCTATCAGAATTAGCTCTTTCATCAGTTAATTTTATCCATAAATTGCCTAAAGAATCGTAAGACTTCCAAGAAAAATCTGGCGAAGACTTTACTGTTAAGGTTTGACCATATCTCGAGGGAATAGCTAATGAGGTGGCTCCATCTAAAACAAAATATTCTCCCGTAATAAGGAGCTTACCATTTGCTTTTTTTTGATAAAGCAATTCCTGAATCATTAAACTGTTTTAGGAGAAATAGATTCTCTTAATTTTTGTAAATAGTTTCTGACTTCACTCACGGAAATTACCTTATCAGCAAAGTAGGTTTCTATTTGTTTTGCTTCATCCAAATTCGCTTTCAATTCAGCTATAATATTCGTGAGATGCATTTTCATATGTCCCAGTTGTATTCCCGTAGTGGTCAGGCTTCGCACTGCTGCGAAATTCTGCATCAAGCCAACTGCCGCTGCTATTTTCATAAGTTCTTTTGCACTGGGATTCCCTAAAATTTGAAGGGATGTTTTTGCTAATGGATGCAGCGATGTTAAACCTCCTACTGTCCCCAAGGCTATTGGGAATCTTAAACTAAAATGAAACATATCTTTATCTATCCAAGCTTTCGATAAACTGCGATATTGTCCATCTCTAGCAGCATAGGTATGAATACAACTCTCTACCGCACGAAAATCATTACCTGTGGCTATAACGAGTGAATCTATTCCATTTAATATTCCCTTGTTATGTGTCGTAGCTCTATGAACATCAATTTCTGCTATCCGCACAGCCTTGGTAAATTTATCAGCGAAATGCTGTGGTGCAAATCCATTAACGATTCCTAAATCTTCGATTTTACAACTCACACTGGCCTCCACTAGACAGTCTGGGGTATAGTTTGAGAGAATACACATATTGATTTCTATGGTCTCGTCAGGAGTGAATTTATCACTGGCAGCCACCATTTTTCTAAACTCACTACCTAGTCGTTCCAATACAGAGTTAATAAAATTCGCTCCCATACTATCACAAGTTTCAAAAGCCACTTTAAACTGATAATAGTTTGGCTCAAGAGATGTCATATCCAAAAGATCTAAGTTCAATAAGCCTCCTCCTCGTTTTTCCATGTTAGCAGTGAGGTCCGCAACAGATAGGATTAAATCCTTCTTTTGAGCTTCAAAAAAGGTCTTCAACTTAGCAGAAGAGCCTCCAAAGAAAAAATGTACTTGACCCAGTTTCTGAGTGTCTATAACTTTTGCTGTTATCCCTCCCCGTTCCATCCAAAATTTGGCAGCATTCGATACAGCGGCCACTACAGAACTCTCCTCAGTAACCATCGGTATGACATAGTCCTTACCATCTATGAGAAAGTTTGGTGCTACACCGAACGGTAAATGAAAATTGGAAATCGTGTTTTCGCTAAATCCATCAAATTGTTTCTGTATTTCTACATTATCATACCAAAAGCCAGCAAAGTTATTTATGACATCAACTGGACTCTCATATAAAAAATTCTTGGCAAGCCAAGATATTTTCTCATATTTTGATAGTTTAGAAAAACTGCTTACTTTCCGCATAGATTGGTTTATAAAAGAATTTGAAATTTCTTTTATGCAAAAGTAATAAAATTAGCTTGATTAAAATTAAAAGGCTCTATTTTATCAATAGAGCCTTAAGTATCATTATCAAAATTCTTACAGTATTATTTATCCCGTAACAACTTATATACAAATCCGGCACAAGCTGCGCCAATGATAGGTACCAAAATAAATAGCCAAAGTTGATTCAGTGCTTCTCCCCCTACAAAAACCGCTTGACTGATGCTTCTCGCAGGATTGACAGACGTGTTAGTAACAGGAATACTAATTAGGTGGATTAAAGTAAGTGTGAGACCTATTGTCAATCCTGCAAAACTTCCATTCGCTTTCTCATCTGTGGAAAACAATATAACTATTAAGAAGATAAAGGTCATCACAAATTCACAAACAATGGCCGCCATCATGGAGTAGCCACCTGGAGATGCCGCACCGTATCCATTAGTTGCAAATCCTCCTATACTACCTCCATTTCCTGTAGCTATAATATACAAAACGATTGCGGCAACTATTGCTCCTGTAATTTGAAATGCTATATAAGAGAATAAATCTTTGATGTTTAGGCGATTTGCTACCCATGCTCCAATGCTGACGGCAGGATTAAAGTGTCCACCTGAAATAGGTCCAAAGGCATAAGCACCTGTTACTACTGTTAACCCAAAGGCCAAGGATACACCTAAGAAGCCGATCCCGAGCTGCACACCTTCTGGAGTCACAAATTTTGCAGCTAATACTGCACTGCCACAACCTCCGAGCACAAGCCAGAAGGTGCCTAAAAATTCTGCAATTAATTTTTTCATATTTTTTAATTTATGGTTACAAGCAAACTTATTGAATAATATTCACATTTACTAATCAAAAATTGAAATTTCATAGTTTAAAAAAATAAAACGCTCCTTTAACTTACAGATATACAGTATATTGCCTATCTGTCGAATAAATATTTAAAAAAAAGCTTGTTTATAAAAAATAAAAGTATTTATCTTTGCACTCCCATTCGGAAACGGACAGGGTTAAAAATCAAAGTGTAAGTCTTTCTGGTAGGCACATTGAGAAAAGAAAAGAGTTCATTGACATATAAGATAACAAAAGAAAAAAGGT